>JBLMZU010000479.1:0-17036 GCA_050258995.1 Bacteroidota bacterium | reverse complement strand
CCTCTTCGACTAGCCAGCGCGCCAGCTTAAGCAGCTCGCCATATACATACGGATTGCGGTGGGAAAGATCGGGCATGTCGCCAAAAGTCATCTCGTCCCAGCTCTCGTACATGCAAGGGTGGAAGCATTCCCAGCTGCGGGGAAATTTCCCGCTTTTGGGATCGAACAGGGTCCAGCGCGCCTGACCGGTGATCGGATTGATCTCCTGCGCATCCGCCCCGCTGTTGTGGTTGATGACCACATCGGCGATCACACTCAGCCCGTTTCCATGCGCTGTGCGGATGAGGGTCAACAGCTCGTCCCGGGTCCCGAACCAGGTCGGGACCGTCCCTTTCTGGTCGAACTCACCGAGATCGTAATAATCGTAGGGATCATAGCCCATGGAGGGCCCGTTCAGATTGGCAGCCTTGTGGACCGGAGGGAGCCACAGGGCAGTGAATCCCACCTTTGCCAGGGAAGGAAGCTGCTGACAGACATACTCCCACCATTGAAATTCCCTGTTCTCCGCCCGTGGACAGTCCCAGTAGAACGCTTGCAGCATGACGCCCATGTTGATTGCTCCTGAATGATGTTTTGAGAATTTTACCGCGAGAAAAGGGAAAGACCGGCAACAAGAGTGCCGGTCCCGCAGGGCAGGCTTGCAGCCCACCGAACTTTGTGTTTCAAAATGTCATCGATAAATTCCCGTCTCCCAAAACCGTTCCGCTTGCAGCAGGCCCTTTAAAGGATATTACCCCAGTCGATAAACGCGCGCTTCGTAGGGTCGAAGAGTGAAGTGGCGGATATCATCCGCGGAATCGACTTTGTAATTTGCGATCAATAATTCTGCACTTGCAAATGAAATATTTCCCGGCAGGTCAAATACGGGCGTTTCCGTGCTGAAATTCAGGATGACAAGCAATCGGTCATCATCCAGGGTCCGGGTGAAGGCGTAGATCTGTTCGTGTTCATCCAGGATGAGATCGTAGCTGCCGTACACGATCACCGGATTCTCCCTGCGGAGCCGGATCAGCTTTTGATAGTAATGGAAGATCGAGTCCGGGTCGGAGAGAGCCTGGGAGACGTTGATCTCCTTGTAGTTGGGATTGACCTTGATCCATGGGGTGCCACCTGTAAAACCGGCGTTCCTGCTGTCATCCCACTGCATCGGAGTCCGGGCATTATCGCGGCTCTTGGCATGGATGACCTTCAGTGTTTCCTGCGGGTCTGCGCCTTTTTCTCCGACGACCTCCCTGTACATATTCAGGGTTTCGACATCCCGATAATCGTCGATCGAATCGAAGGCGACGTTGGTCATGCCGATCTCCTCGCCCTGATAGATGTAGGGAGTGCCCTGCTGCATGTGGATGAAGGTGCCCAGCAGCTTGGCGGACTCCACCCGGAACTGGCCATCATTCCCGAAACGGGACAGCATCCGCGGCTGGTCGTGATTCGAAAGGTAGATACTGTTCCAGGCGCGGCCTTCCAGATCCTTCTGCCAGCGGGTCATGATCGCCTTGAGGTCCGCCAGTTTCCAGGGCGCGACATCGCGGCGGGACTCCGCTCCCGTGGCCGAATCGATGCCCATGTGCTCGAACTGAAAGACCATCTTCAAAGCGCCTATCTCTTCGTTGGCGATCATGATCGCATCCCGGGTGCTGACAGATGGTGTTTCGCCCACGGTCAGGATGTCGTACTTCGAGAGTACGTGCTGCTTCATCTCGGTCAGGAATTCCATCAGGCGTGGCCCGTTGATGAAATGCTGACCGCCGTATTGGTAGCGGTTGGTGTTTGTCGCGGCTGCATCCGGCAGGCCCGGCACCTTGGAGATCAGGTTGATCACGTCCATGCGGAAGCCGTCAATGCCTTTTTGCAGCCACCAATCCATCATCCTGAAGACTTCCTCGCGCACCTTGGGGTTTTCCCAATTCAGGTCCGGCTGCTTTTTGGTGAAGAGGTGCAGGTAGTATTCACCGGTCAGCTCGTCATACTGCCAGGCCGAACCACTGAAGTAGGAGACCCAGTTGTTCGGCTCGCCTCCATTTTTGGGTGGGCGCCAGATGTAATAGTCGCGATAGGGATTGTCCTTCGACTTGCGTGCCTCCTGGAACCATGGGTGCTCGTCCGAGGTATGGTTCACCACCAGGTCCATGACCAGCTTGATGCCGCGCTCGTGCATCCCGGCCAGCATGTCCTCCCAATCGGCCAGCGTGCCAAACTCGGTCATGATGTCCTGGTAGTCGCTGATATCATAGCCGTTGTCGTCATTGGGCGACTTGTACACCGGGGACAGCCAGACGACGTTCACGCCCAGCTCCTTCAGATAGTCGAGCTTTTGGATGATGCCGCGCAGATCGCCCACGCCGTCCCCGTTGCTGTCCTTGAAGCTGCGCGGATAGATTTGATAGACAACACTTTCCTTCCACCAGGCTTTTTTCATGACTATTCCTCCTGCAAAAAAATTCAGCGATGACTATTGCCGGTCCAACTCCTCAAAAAATGTACGCAGTTGGCCCATTGAATGAACCGTAAAATGCATTCCATCCCTGCGGATCTTCACTGATTTTGGGTTGAACCACACGCCGTATATGCCCAGAATATTGGGAATTTGAATGTCCTTTTCAAATCCATCTCCCACCATCACTGCATCAGCGGGAGAGAGCTGCAGGTCATCCAGGATGTAGCGATAAAACGCTTCTCCCTTGGGAAGCTGTGTATTCTTGAAGCAGTAAATGTGGGAAAAGTAGGTGTCGAGTCCGCCGCGTTTCAGGGCTCCGCGGATCTGTTCCTCGTCCGATATGGCAGCACTCGTCGCCAGGACGATCTGCCGGCCGGTCGAGTGGAGGTAGGCAAGCACCTCGGCAATCCCGTCAACGACTTCCACGGATTCCCACTCGACCATCGGCGCGGTCCGTTCGGGGTAATCCCGCATGACGGTATCCCCCCAATCGAAGAGGACGGTTGGGTAGCAAAGGTTGTTTTGTTCCATTGGATCAGGCTCCTGTGCAGATCGAAATGATTTTTAGAAGCTTTGGAAATTTTACACCGGGAAGGAAAATGTCCCGAAGGTTTTTCCTGGAAGAATCCATGTTCAGGATAAAAAGCCCTCGGGACGTTTGAGGATTTGTTCTCCCCATTGCAGGCAGACCAGCCCGTTCGATTCCTGCCTGGCGAGGACGTATTCCGCATTTCCCATCCCAAGAGCTGTTGCAAACGAATGATCGATGGTGGTCAACACCAGGGGCAGCATCAGGAGGAAGAGTCCACCGTGCCCGACCAGCAGGATGTTTTCATCTCGCTGCGTGCCGGCACGCGCCAGATTTTCAACGAACGGGACAAACCGGTCCCGGATATCCAGAAAACATTCCCCGCCTTCGGGCTTGCTGGCGTACTCTTTACGTAACACCCAGTCCTCAAAATACTGGCGGTGGGTTCCCCAGCTTTGCTCGTCGGATTTTTCTTCAAGGATGCCGCAGTCATATTCACGCAGCGCTTCTGTCACATGGTACGGTACACCCAGTGCCGCAGAAAGAACGTCCGCCGTCTCGCGGGCGCGCAGGACCGGGCTGCAGAAAACAGCCTGGAAAGAAATATTCCTGATTTTCTCTGCCAGGGCTTTCGCCTGTTCCAGGCCTCTGGGTGTGAGATGGAAGGAGCTTTCGCGGTTCGAAATGACATGGCGGGTGTTGGCTTCGCTCTCCCCGTGGCGGACAAAATAGAGATTCACGCTGCTCCTCGATCAGGCGGATTTCAACATGGATCCCAGATCAATCGCCACGGCCAGTGCAGTCCTGGCCCATTCGCTGAGTGTCCGTCCCTCTTCCCATTCGTGGTATTTCTCGGCGAGCAGGTAGCAGGCTGTCGTCTCCTCTTCGGGATCAGTAACCAACCGGGCTGTTGCGGAAAATGTTGTTTTGGCGATCCGCACGGTGACGTCCGGATCCTTGAGCAGATTCTTGACCCAGTCCGAGCTGCGTCCGCCGCCGGAGAGGAGATAGAGGCTGTCCCCCCGGGCCCCAAACCAGATCTCGATCTCGTGAGGGTTGCCGGTGACGCGTCCTGTGGTGGTCAGGTAACAATAGTCTTCCCCTGCCAGGTTCTTCAGCACATCACTCATTCCATCGGTCATGGCGCCTGGTCCTAGAACTCTGCGACTGCCGGGATGATCTCACGGCCAAAAATTTCCAACGGGGTGATTTCGTGGACGTTGGGCATGTTGAAGATCGCGTGCTGGACGCCCATGCCTGCCAGGGCGCGGCACTGCTCGATCACATCGGATGCGCTCATCTGGCCTTCTGCAGGATAGGCGCCACCCAGGGTTGTCTTTTCGATTTCCGCATAATCCCGTCCAACCGCGTCACAGTGCTGCTTCAGGATGTCGAACTTGTGCTGCAGTGCTTCCATTCCCATTCCGGCGAACAAATTACAGGCATCGGCATATTGAGCGACCAGCCGCAGGGTCTTTTTCTCGCCTGTGCCGCCGATCATGATCGGCGGATGCGGCCTGGAGAGCGGCTGGGGATGGCAGAGGGTTTCGGCCAGCTGGAAATGTTTGCCGTTGTACGGACCTGTATTATCGGACCACATTTGTTTGGCGATCTGCAGGGTTTCCTCCAGTTGCTCGAAACGCTCCTTGACGGGCGGGAACGGGACACCCAAGCCGCGCGCCTCGCGCTCATTCCAGGCCGCGCCGATCCCCAGCCAGGCCCGGCCTCCGGACAGGACATCCAGGGTCGTAACTGTTTTGATCAGAATCCCGGGATACCGGTAAACGACGCCGGTTACCAGGGTGCCAAGCGTCACCCTTTGCGTGAAGCCTGCCAGGTACGACAAAGTGCTGTAGCCCTCCAGCATTTCATCTTCGGCTGGCCCCAGGCCGCCTGGATTGTTTGGCCGTCCAATCTGGAAGAAATGGTCCATGACCCACAGGCTGGTAAAGCCTGCCTGATCGGCAGTCCGGGCGATCTCTGCGAGCCTGCTTCGAATCTCTTTTGAGCCGCCAGGCCAGGTAAAGTTGGGAACCTGCAATCCAATTTTCACGATCACCTACCTTTTCATCAACTTGTCTATAAAAAACAGCCGGAGGGGAGGAAGTGCACGGGAGGCGAACAATGTTCCGGCTTCGGATATGAGCCGCCCGTTCCACATCCTTGATAGTATAACCCTTACAAATCCACCCGGAAATCATGAGAATCATAGGTCAATCGTCAATTGCATGAAGAGGGAAAACTGAGTATGATAAAGATTGGCATGAGAAGAATCCTCGCAATAGTCCTTCTGGACATTCTTCTGTTAGCAGGCCATAACGCCTGACGGGTACTCGTATACCTGTCAGGCTTTTTTTATACCCTTCACGGTTACACACCGTCTGCACACCCCGGCAGCTTCCCGTGCACTTGCGCCAGGAGGAATTATCGCCGGGGCAGGTGGCAGGGGTGAATCGTGGAGCATTTTATCTTTTTTCAAGGAGAAAAAATGCAAACACCCTGGGAGTATCGTTACGCTCACCGCATGCAGAAGATGGGAAGCTCGGTCATCCGTGAACTGTTGAAATTCACCGAGCAGCCCGACATCATCTCATTCGCAGGCGGACTGCCCGCACCCGAGGTCTTCCCGTTAAAGGAATTCCAGGAAGCGTGCAACTCTGTGCTTGAGCACGCAGGTCCGCAGGCACTGCAATACAGCACCACCGAAGGCTATACTCCTCTGCGCGAGATGATCGCGCGCCACACTGCCCGTTATGCCGTGGAGATCACCGCCGACAACATCCTGATCACTTCCGGCTCACAGCAAGCCCTGGATTTCCTCGGGCGCCTCTTCATCAACCGCGGCGATTACATCGTCTGCGAATCGCCCACCTACCTGGGCGCCCTGCAGGCCTGGAACGCGTACGGAGCACAGTACATTCCTGTCCGTGCAGACGAGAACGGCATGGTTGTGGATGAGCTCGAAGCTGCGCTGCGCATCGGGCCCAAGTTCATCTACATCCTGCCGAATTTCCAGAACCCAAGCGGATCCACGCTGAGTTATGAGCGCCGCAAGCAGCTTGTGGAGCTGGCGGATAAATACGGGGTGCCGATCGTCGAGGACGATCCCTATGGCCAGCTGCGCTATGAAGGCGACCACATCCCTTCGGTCGTTTCGCTGGACAGTGAATTCCGCGGCCCCAACGGCGGACATTACAGCGGAAATGTCATCTACCTGAGTACGTTCTCGAAACTACTCGCCCCCGGCCTGCGACTGGCCTGGGTCATCGCACCGCCGGAAGTGATCCGCAAGCTGGTGATGACCAAGCAGGCTGCCGATCTGCACACCGCTTCATTCAACCAGTACGTGGCCTATGAAGTGGCCAAGGGCGGCTTTCTGGACGAGCATGTCAAAACGATCCGCGCCACCTATAAGGAACGCCGGGACGTGATGGTCGAGATGATGGAGGAGATGTTCCCGCCTGAGGTCAGCTGGAGCAAGCCGCATGGAGGCATGTTCCTGTGGGGCGTCCTGCCGGAAGACATGGATGCCGCCGAGGTGCTCAAGGTCGCCATCGATCGAAAGGTTGCCTTTGTCCCCGGCGAGGCGTTCCACCCCAGGGGCGGTGGGAAGAACACAATGCGACTCAACTTCTCGTATTCCTCCCCGGATACCATCCGGGAGGGGATCACGCGGCTGGGAATCACATTGAAGGAGCTAATACGGGAAAAGGTATAAAGCAAACATGATTAACCCCAAACTTAAGGAATGAGCCACAGAGATATGGAGATAATAAGAAAAATAACGAAATGCTCCGTGTCTCGGTGGTGAGCGCCCTTTGGCGATGGACCTGTAACGGCGAAAAAGAGGAGCCGACCCGGACTTTGGGTCGGCTCTTTCCATGTGGTTGGGTGGCCAAATACCGAGAGATTAAATTCGGGGTGCGTTATGTTTTTTATTCCTCTGCGTAGGCGACAAATTCCGCCCGGGCGATGCCCTGGTCCATCGCCGTCCGGGCCACGGCGCGCGCCACTTCCAGGTGGACCTTCTTGTCGAGCGGATTGGGCATGAGCTCACCAGCCGGCGTCATGCGTACCAGCACGTCCACCGCGGCGAGCAGCATCTCATTGGTGATGCGCGGCGCGTTGGCATCCACCGCTCCACGGAAGATACCGGGAAACCCCAGCACATTGTTAACCGATTTGCCATCGGCGGCGAAGGCGGCTCCCTGGGCCAGTGCCAGGCCCGGATCGATCTCGGGATTTGGATTCGAGAGGGCCAGGATCCCCTGTCCCTTGCGCACCATCTCGGGCTTGATCAGGTTGGGCACGCCGGTGGTGGCAATGACGATATCGCATTGCGCCATGATCTCCTGCAGCGTGGATCTTTTGCCTCCATCGCGGACGAAGCGCTCGACTGCTTGTTCGTTCAGGTCGGCGCCCAGGACAGGCTTGCCGGTGAGGTTCATGATCATCTTTGCGATCGCGTTCCCGGCCGCGCCCAGGCCAATATTGCCGATCAGCGCCCTGCTGATATCCACGCCCGTGCGCTGGGAGGCGACCCGCAGCGCGGCCGTGCTGACCACCGCCGTCCCGTGCTGGTCGTCGTGCATGACGGGGATGTCGAGCATGGACTGCAGCCGTTCTTCCACTTCAAAACAGCGTGGCGCAGAAATATCCTCGAGCTGGATGGCAGCAAAGGTCGGGGCGATCGCCGACACCGCCTGGACGATCTCATCCGGGTCCTTGGTGTTCAACAGGATGGGGACACCCGAAAGACCGACCAGCGTTTCCATCAACATGGCCTTGCCTTCCATGACCGGCATCGCAGCCAGGGGGCCGATATCGCCGAGTCCCAGCACTGCGGTCCCATCGGTGATGATGGCGACCAGATGACAGATGCTGGTGTAGAGTCGCGCCAGGGCGGGATCGTCCGCGATCTTCAGACAGACCTCGGCGACGCCGGGCGTGTACACGCGGCGCAGGGTGGCCACTGAATCGACCGGGAAACGCGAGCGGATGGCGATCTTGCCCTTGGCGTGCAAAGCCAGCACCTCGTCCCGCACTTCTATAATATGCGTGCCCGGGTTGGCGTGCATGGCCTCGACAACCTTGTCCATGTGTTCGACGTTATCTGCATAGACGGTAATGTCGCGCACCACCGAACGGGTCGTCTCGCTGATCAGGTTGATCGTACCGACGCTGGCGCCCATGTCGGAGATGGCAGTCACCAGCTGTGCAAGCGTCCCGGGGTTTTGTTCGTTGCGGATCCGCACTGTCCGCATGATCTTACGGTCCCACGCCATATGAGATTTCCTTTCCTGGTTAACAAGAAAGTGCAACGGCAGCCCATTGCACTTTATGACCATTTTTACTACAGACTTTCGATTACGCTCCCCAGCTCGTCAAAGGTTTTGATCGTAATACAATCGGCGTCCGGGAAGATCCCGATCGGGTCCACCAGGACCGGGGTCAGGCCGGCGCTGCGCGAGCCGATCACGTCCGCAAAATAATTATCGCCCACGTAGATCGTCTCCTGGGCGGTCACCCCTGCGCGCTGCAGGGCATGCACAAAGAGACCGGGATCGGGCTTCCACACCTGCACCTCCCCGGCCGGGATGGAGAAATCGAAGAACTCTCCGATCTGGTGCTCATCCAGGAGCCTGGCAAACGACTCATTCCGGTTGGAAAGGACCGCCATGGCATAGCCCGCCTGTTTGAGCCGGGGCAGCACCCTGCGAACGTCGTCCGGGATGATACTTTCAGGTTTGTACTCCGCCGCCATGTGAGCCGATACGCGAGGGGCATATTCCTGGGCGAGAGCCGAGGATAAACCGAGTGATACCAGGCGGCGGCGGCTGTATTCGATCCAGAAATTTTCAGTCTCACCAGAGTGTGCCAGCAGGTCATCCCGCAGGTCCATGGAGTTGGCCCAGTATAGGTGCTCCCAGCGCAGGCCGCGGATCCGGTCCTCCTCGCTGATGCGCAGGCCCAATGTGCGAACGAAATCGGTGAAGACATCCCCACCGGAGGGGACACTGTGACGGAGGGTTCCATCGAGGTCGAAAAAGATGGCTTTGATCTTGTGATCTGTTTTCATATTCATGATTTTATTGCGAATATAATAACATAATCATAGCTGGAATAAATCCTGCACGGGCTCACGCACAAGTCGTAAAGCGATGCTGCCAGCGAAAGGAATTCATGGGAAAATTAACGGACAAGGTCACGATCATCACTGGAGCCACCTCCGGCATCGGGAAGGCGACCGCGCTCCTTTTCGCTGAGGAGGGCGCGGATGTGGTCATCACGGGACGCCGCGCCGACCTGGGCGAACGCGTCGCCGAGGAGATCCGTCAAAGAGGCAGGCGATGCCTTTTCGTCCAGGCGGATCATCGCCAGGCCGGTGACTGTTCGCTCGTCGTGGAGCGGACGCTGGCCGAATTCGGACGCGTGGACATCCTGTTCAACAACGCCGGCATCGTCACGAGTGGAACCGCCGAAACGACGACCGCTGAAATCTGGAACGAGACGCTGGCCATCAACGTGACCGCGGTCTGGCAGATGTGCAGGCTGGTGATCCCCATCATGAGGCAGCAGGGAAGGGGCGTGATCGTCAACAACGGCTCCGACTGGTCCGTTGTCGCCGGCAGGGATGCCTTCCCGTATATTGCCAGCAAGGGCGCGGTCGGCATGATGACCAAGGCCATGGCGCTCGACTACGCCCGCGAAAATATTCGCGTCAACGCGGTCTGCCCCGGTGACACCCTGGTGGACCGCTGGCTGGAAAAAGGTTATTTTGAAAGCTCAGACCCGGTCACCATGGAACAGGCGATCCGGGAGGCCAGCGATTACATTCCGATGGGACGCTTCGGCAAGCCGGAGGAGATCGCCAAGGCCGTGCTGTTCCTGGCTTCAGATGATTCCTCGTTTATGACCGGTCATTTGTTGTTGGTGGATGGAGGGAATACCGCACAGTGATCAGTGATCGTAACAGGAAACAGAAAGCAGCCAACAGAAGGCAGTGCGAAATATTAACATTCCGTGTCGGATCACCCGATCAAGATGATTAAAGGAAATGATATGAAAACAACTCCAGCAGCTCCCCAAACGATCGACGAATATATTGCAGGCTTTCCCGCCGATGTCCAGAAGATCCTGCAAAAGATCCGGATGACAATCCATGAAGCCGCGCCGGAAGCCACAGAGAAGATCAGCTATCAAATGCCCACTTTTTATCTGAACGGCAACCTGGTCCATTTCGCCGGCTTCAAGGAGCATATCGGGTTTTATCCGGTACCGACCGGGATCGAGAAGTTCAAGAAGGAGCTTTCTGTTTACAAACAGGGTAAAGGCTCGGTGCAATTCCCGCTCGACCAGCCAATGCCTTACGATCTGATCACCAAAATTGTGAGATTCCGGGTGAAGGAAAACCTGGCAAAGGCAAAGGCGAAAGGCCAAAAAAAATAGGAATAAAGTCTGTTCTTGGTGATGTTTCGGGGTGCTATACTTGTCAACAGCACCCGACTTCCAATGACTGCCCAGATCCCCGACTCCTTCCTGTTTCAGGATAAAAAATTTTCCATCGCCGGCATCCATGGCACTGGATTGTTCAATCCGGTTGACCGCAACCTGCAGCCTTTGCCGCGTTTGACAGGCTGCTGGCGCGGCTTCGTGTGCACATATAAGACTCATTCTGACGAGCTTCTTCTGGATTCCCTCGCTGGGACGGATGGATCCGGGCAGGAGATCGATGAATGGATCGCATCCACGTTCAAGAGGAGCTACAGGTTTTAAGATGGACAGCCTTCGAAAAATTCTCTCCATAGCAATCCTCCTGCCCCTTCTCCTCTCAGCCTGTGGGCCCTCCCTGCCTCCACAGCCGACCATCACACCCATCAGCCTGCCTGCCACGTGGACGCCTCTCCCGATGGCCACCGGCCGGCCGGTGGCGACGGAACTTCCCACCTTTACCCCGGTCCCTGCTTTTACGCCCATATCCACGCCCACCGCGGACTCGCTCGCCGCCTTGAGCGAGCGCTTCCAGAATTCGCTCTTCTCCCCGAACGGGCGCTGGACCGCCTACCGCGATCCCGACAAGCTGCGGGTGGTCAACAACGACGATCCCCTGCGCACCTGGACTCTGCCTTGCGCCCTGTTCAAGGATTGCAGTACGGTCTACCCGGTCAAGTGGTCACGCAACGGACAGGATCTGTACTTTGCCCCCGCACCCACTACAGGCGGCGCGCCAATGGGCCTGGCCCTGGTGAGTGCGCTGGCGAAGATCAACATGCGCACCGGCAAATGGGAGAACCTGCTTCCTGATTCCAACCGCAATTACGATTTTGCGTTCTCCCCCGAAGATGAATACCTGGCCTATACCCAGTCCAGCGGAAGCCAGTCGGATGAGAAGACGGTCACGGTCGGCGTCGTCAACATGGAGGATACAAGGATACGTCAGGAGTTCACCATGGACGGGGTGTATGCGGGCAACATCGTCTGGTCGCCGTTCAAGCCCCGGTTCGTCTTCGTCATCTACGATCCGGAGCAGGGATCGGCCGTGGGCTACTACGACGTCGAGACCGGCTACCTTAAATACGCGCTCGAGACCCGACCCGCTGACATCCTTATTTCCGACTGGGGCCCGGATAACCTTGTCTCCCTCGAAAAAAAGGACTGGGACACGAACAAAAAAACATACCGGATCCTCAATCCCTTTACCGGCGAGCTGATCGGCGACCCGGCCACCGCCACTCCCTGACAGCAACTCTTTTTTAACGACTCTCAAATCCCACTATCTTCCAGGCAACGGAAAGGTTCCTTCATCATGCACCCTCATCACGCCCAATCCATCCGGAACGTCACCGAATTTTTCCAGCGCGACCCGGATGTCCTTGCCCTCCTGCTTGCGGGCTCGATTGCCCACGGATATGAAACATCATCATCGGATGTCGACATCCTGATCCTGGTCTCCGAAGCAGATCATCAGAAACGGCTGGAGGAAAACCGCGTCCACTTTTTCAACAGGGACCTATGCACCTACGAGGGCGGCTATGTGGACGGAAAATACCTGAACCCGGGCTTCCTCGCACAGGTGAAACAAAGAGGCAGCGAGCCGGCCCGCTTCGCCTTTTCAGGCAGCCAGGTGCTCTTCAGCAGGATGGAGGGCCTCGAGGAGGAGATTCGCGAAGTCGCCGAATATCCGACCGGGGGAAAGGAAGAGCGTATCAGAAGGTTTTACGCACAGTTCGAAGCCTGGCACTGGTACTGCCAGGAGTCGCTGCGGTTGAAGAACCAATATCTGCTTGGCACGTCGGTCAGTAAGTTCATTCTTTTCAGCGGTCGCCTCATCCTTGCCCATAATGAATTGTTGTATCCCTATCACAAATGGTTCCTGCGCGTCCTGCGGGATGCAAAAGAGAAACCGGATGGTTTGCTGGAATCCATACAACAGTTGAATGCCACACCGTCCATCGAAGCCGTCGAAACTCTTTATGAAAGAGTGAAATCATTTCGGCCCTGGGTCGAGGGGGATTTCAGCTGGCCCACCCAGTTCATGTTCGACAGTGAATTGAACTGGATGGATGGGAAAACGCCTGTGGACGATCTCTAAAACAATAAAAACTGCCGTCCCGCTCGAAGGACGGCAGTTTTTGCAATGCCTGCATGGTTCCATGGGGGAATGAAAGATTAAAAAATGTCATAACAACCCGGGAAAATCCCAGTTAATCAGGGTAAAGGAGATCCTTCCATGTTACCTATTGGCGATGATGATTCTGCCCGCAGAACCGTACCTGTAGTGACCTTTGCCCTGATCGCAATTAACGTGCTCTTCTTCCTGGTGGAATTGAGTGCCGGGGATGCATTTATCAATCGCTGGTCGGTTGTGCCACGCCAGTTGCTTGCGCATCCGGCAGCGGAATTCATAACGATTTTCACCGCAATGTTCATGCATGCCGGCTGGCTTCATTTAGGCGGTAACATGCTCTACCTGTGGATTTTTGGCGACAACGTCGAAGACCGGCTAGGACATGTAAAATATCTGGTCTTTTATCTTCTGTGTGGTATCGTTGCATTCTATGCGCAGGCACTGGTCAACCCCACTTCGAATGTACCGAACCTGGGCGCCTCCGGCGCGATCGCAGGTGTGCTGGGCGCCTATTTGATCATGTTCCCAGGGGAAAGAGTGCGGGTCATGATGGGCCGCGGTATTATTCCCTTGCCGGCCCTGGTAGTGATTGGTTTCTGGTTCGTGCTTCAATTGTTTAGCAGTTTTGGTGCAGCCAGCAGTGGAGGCGGTGTTGCTTACATGGCCCATGTCGGAGGCTTTATTGCGGGCATGGTCCTTGCCCTGCTTTTTGGAGGGCTGCGCCGGCCCCAGCTGCGAAGCTACTAAAGTAAATTTGAAATCAAAATGCGGACTTCTCGTCCGCATTTTTGTTTACTCCTTTTCCTTGCTGAGCTTCATCCAGGCCTTCTTCATGTTAAGGGCATCCTCCTCCATGATCGGGCTTTCGCACAGGATGCGGCCTCCACAGCCAAAGTCGTGCAGTGCCTGGTAGAGGGCCTTTAGGTTCAGGTCTGCCTCCTCCAGCTTGAGATGATTCTTTTCCCCTTTGGGGCCATATTCGATCCCTGAGAGATGGATGTGCAGACGCTTCAAGGCTTTTTTCCCAAGCGCTTTTTGATACGCTTTGAGGATCGCGCTCCACTCCTCGTAGGTGTTCATCGACCCATCGCCGGGACGGGCGTGCAGGTGGGCAAAGTCCAGGCAGGGCTCAACGCCCTCGATCGCCCTGCTCATCGCGAGCGTATCCTCGAACGACCCGAGCATGGCGGATTTTCCCATCGTCTCCGGCCGCAGGGTGACCGGGTTGCCGGCCTTGCGCAGCTCATCCACGCAGCCCTGCAGACGCGGGATGGCGAGCTTCAGCACCTCGGCCGGGTCGCCGCCGAAATAGGAACCCGGGTGGAAGATGATATCGGTGGCGCCCGCCAGGTTGCCGTAGTGGGCCGCGTCCATGAGTCGTTTGCGGCTCTTGGGCCACTCATCATCCAGGGCGTTTAAGTTAATGAAATAGGGCGCATGGACGCTGAGGGCCACCGACTGGTCCGTGCCGCATTGTTTGATCGCCGCACAGGTCGCTTCGGTCACGCGCACCGACTGCACCCAACCCAGCTCGAGCGCTCCCAGCCCGATGGATTTGGAAAATGCGATAGCCCCTACCGAGCCGCCCGGCTTTTTGGGCGTTCCAGTGGGTGAGCCTACGGTTCCAAATTGAAATGAGAGTGGCATATCTCCTCCGTTCTGTAATTGGTGGATTGGTAAATTGGCAGGGTGGGAAAGACTCTTAACTGCCGGCCAAGAGCATTGAAAGTCTCGCCCAGAGAGGCGGGCCAAGGATGAGCAGGCCGACAAGGACAGCAGCCAGCGCAGCGACCAGGACCGCGGCCGCGCCGACGTCCTTGCCGATCTTGGCCAGGGGATGATGGGTCGGGCTGGCCAGGTCCACCACTGCCTCGATGGCGGTGTTGATGAACTCGGCGGTGAAGACCATCGCAATGGTAATTACCAGGATGGCCCAGTCCTGAACTGTAAGACCCAGCCATAAACCCATCAGGATGACCAGCGTCGCGATCAGGGAATGGATCCAGGCATTCCGCTGCGTTTTGAGCACGTGCCCCCAGCCATGAAAGGCATAGCGGAAGGAATGGTAGCGGGAAGTGATGAAAGTTTTGAGGGTCATGTCCCTATTCCGCAGAGCAAGAGGATGAGATCACACTACTCCTCGCGAACCTGGATGTCTCCAAGTCCCAGAGAATCCAAAACCTCCGCCTGGGCTTTCCACATGCGTGATTTTTCCTTGGGCTCGGCATGGTCGTGTCCCAGGAGATGCAGCGTGCCGTGCACGACGAGAAGCTGCACTTCCGATTCCAGCGGATGACCGGCGGCATCAGCCTGGCTTTGGGCGCGCGGAACCGAGATGAGGATATCGCCGATATAGCGCGACCCCGATTCTGGGTCCGTTTCAGAGGCAGGGAAGGAGAGCACATCGGTCGGCGCGTCGATGCCCAGGTAGTTGAGGTTCAATTCCTGCAGATGCGCGTTGTCAGTCAGGACAATGGACAATTCAGCATCCTGGGACTCAGCTTCATGCTCCAATACGGCGCGGGCTGCACGCTCCAACAGTTCTTCAGGGAAGGGGTAGTCTGATTCAATGTGGATCATTTTTTGGCCGGTGCGGTGCTGACATCCATCGTGGCCGGCGTCTCCTTGGGATAGGAGATGCGCGGGTGATGGGTGCCGCGTAAAACGTTGACGAATGCCTCTGTAATTAAGCTCAGGTCACGCAGGGTGAGCTGGGTGTTATCCAGCTGGCCCTGTTTCTGTGCATGCTCGATGGTGGAAAGCACGATCCGGCGCATGCCCTCATCGTCCTGCGGACGCTCGGCGCGGGTGCGGGCTTCCGAGCCGTCTGCCAGCATAAGCAGCGCCGTCTCGCGGGAGCGCGGGGCCGGGCCCGGATAGTGGAATTTGGACTCATCCACTTTGCTCTTGTCGCCGCCCGCGGCCTCCAATGCCTGGTTGTACTGGTAGCGCGTCAGCATGCTGCCATGATGCTCCAGGATGAAATCATCGATGCGCCGCGGCAGACGGTATTTGCGTGCCAGGGCCACCCCATCCAAAACATGGGAAATGATAATGCCGGCCGACTCCGCCGGGTCGATATCTTCATGGGTGTTCATCTCGCCCTGCGGCTGGTTCTCAATAAAAAATGTCGGGTTCATCGATTTGCCCACATCGTGGAACAGGGCACCCACGCGGGTCAGCAGGGCATCTGCGCCAATCAGCTCGGCAGCCTGCTCGGCAAGATTGGCCACCTGCAGGCTGTGCTGGTAGGTGCCGGGCGCGTTGCGTAAAAAGAATTGCAGGAGAGGAAAGTCGGGACGTGAGATCTCAATCAGCTGCAGCGCCGTCGTGAGACCCAGTGTCTGGGCCAGGAAATACTGCAGGATCAGAGCAATACTGGCTGCCGCCAGCCCGCTGAAGATGGCCGCGCCCGCCAGCTGGATGATGGCAACCGCATCCATCGAAGTGTAGGGGACGCGAAAAGCCAGCAGCATGGCGATCGCCGCCCCCGCCACTCCCATGCCTGCCCGGAAGAATGTCCACACCCGGCGGGCTGCCCCCAGGACGAGCACACCTGTCAGGGCAGAAAGCATGTAATAGGGCATCAGGTCGAATGCGTTCGGCAGATTGTAGGGAACGAGCAGGGAGATAACGATCGAAAAGACAATCCCTGCCTCCATGCCGAAGAGCGTGGCAATCAACAGTCCCAGCCCGGCAAGAGGAAAGGCATAAGGCAGGATCGTGCGGCCCGGAATGGTCAGCCGGGCACCGATGACGAAAAGAACAAAGAGCACCGCCACCACAATCAGGCTGCGGGCGTTATACAGGAACTGAAGGCGCCGGCGCGAAAAATACAGCCAGACCAGCGCAGCCAGGCTTATGACCAGAGCGGCGGCCCCGGCGTAATCCTGCCAGGGATTGGGCTCCTTGATCAGTCCAAACTCGCGCAGGGCTTCCAATTGGGAGGCCGTGACGATCTGCCCACGCGAGACGATGATCTCCCCGGCCTTGTACTCCTGGGTCACCGGCTGCACAGCATCCCGAGCGGACTTCCTGGCGGCATCTGTCATTTGTTTGTCAAACAGGCTGTTGGGCGTAACAAACCCCTCCACCAGCTCAGAGATGATCCTGGCCTGTGTTTCATCCAGCGAAAGGCTGACAAAGGAGGGGATCGTGCGGATCACCGAATCCATTTCCTGGTCGCGGATGCTGCGGCGCATGATCTGTTCCAGGACGTTTAATGCCTCCTGCTGGGTGGCATCCCAGCGGGCTGCCGTGAGAGCCAGGATTTGCTCGATGGTCCCCGGCTGGAGGGTCACATCGCTCAGGGCAGAGATATCACTTGTCTTTTGCTGCAGGGATGCATTCGGATCCGCACGGACGAGGGTGATGTACTGCAGTGCCAGGCGAAGCTTCTCGATCTGGCGCCGGGCAATGGCCGGGTCCGGGGAGCCGTAGAC
>JBLMZU010000478.1:0-11973 GCA_050258995.1 Bacteroidota bacterium | reverse complement strand
TTGCCCGGTTGCTTCCACAGGATGTGCACCGCGCACATCCAGTCCCGAACTACTTCCGCAGTCCGATGACCAGGCGTGTCAATCCAAGAGCGGCAAGCAATAGAAGTCCCACGGCAACTTCAAAGGCCAGGCGCTCAAAGCGCAGGAAAATGCTGAGCAGCGCCAGCCCCAGCCCCAGCGCGGCGACGATGCCTGCCCGCTCCAGGTGGCGGCGTTCCAGGGTCCGGGTATCGTCCATGGGGGCGGCATAACCGAGACGCCGCGCAAAATCAGACAGATCCCAGCCGAGCAGTCCTCCGACTGCGCCCAGCACCATCCATACGGCCGGGTATCCCAGCCAGACGCCGTACGCTGCGGCGACGATCATCGCAAGCAGGGCGATGGAGGAGAACCAGTACCATTTTCGAAAATGGGCCAGGAGCCAAAGGGCAGCCAGCAAAAGGAACCAGCGCGAATCACCAGTCGCTCCCGCCTGTGCATATCCGAAGGCCAGCGAGGCGTTTCCCAGAAGAATGCTCAATACCAGTGCAATGGTTGTCATAGATATCGAAGTTTAAACACGAATGGATCCAAGTACACAAGGTTTAATTGTGTTGTTCCTGTTTAAGAATTATCTCCCAATCCCCCTCATCTGAGCAGGGGCACGGCCCAGCATTCTCTTCGCCACCTGATCGAACGGATCCTTTACATCCCAGTCCACGACCTGGATGCCGGCCCGCTGCAATCTATGCAAGATCAGTGTACGTTCCATACGCAGGACACGCGCGGCCAGATCCACATTGGGGTTGGAGTTACCGAGGTAGGACGTCTCGAACTTGACGGGATTTGGGCTGACAACCAGCACGTCATAGCCCCGGGCACGCAACTGGATGAGCGGTTTTAGATCGTCCTCGGTGAGCGGCGATACAAAAACGATCTGCGATTCAGGTGGGAACAGGCGGGTCGGGATATGCTCCAGATCTGAAAATACCTGGCTGTCCCCAGTTTTTGCATTCGCCAGTGCGTGCAGAATGCGCTCACGCTGGATCCTGCCATACCCGGGAAGCGTCCAACCCAGGTAGGTGGAATAAAGTAACAACCCGACCCGATTCCCCTGGTTGAGCAGTGCGTCCGCAATCGAAGCCGCGGCCTGCACCGAATAGTCGAACAGGGAATGGCCGCGGGTAAATTCATTTGTCTTCTGGCGACCATCGACCACGATGCCTACATCTGCGACCCGTTCCTGCTGGTATTCGTTGGCAAACAGGGTATCGGCATAACGGGCGCTGGCACGCCAGTTGATGGAATGCGGTGGATCGCCGGGATGATACCCCCGCACACCGTAAAACTCCGTCCCTGAGCCGCCGGCGCGGGCAGGGATGGTCCCGGCGTAGACCCGGGTCTGCCGGGGACGCAGGGCGATGTGGCGGAGTCGCGTCACAGACGGGAAAACGAACAGTCGGCCCTTTGCTTCCACGTGGAGATTTGAACTTTTGATCGATAATTGATCGCCGGCTCTTACCTCCAACCCACCGAACCCATAACCGCCGCGCGGACCGGAAACAGTATAGCGAAAGATGTAGGCTTCGCCCTTCGCCAGCCTCACCAGGTGCCGGCTGGCCTCGTCCCGAACGGTCAGTCCGGGAGGAACCCGATCCTGGAGCAGGATCTCTTCCAGGCCTGGACCCTGATTTGTGACCGTGACCGTCACTTCCACTTCCTGTCCCGGAGCCGCCCGCTCGATGCTCAAATGGCGGGTCGCCTTGAGATCCACGTCCTCAGGCGCCTGGAGATATCCAATCAACAGGTAGCTCACCAGCGGCAGGGCCAGCGCGATGAACTCGCCCTGCAAGGTGGCGATCCCAATGAGGAGCAAACTATAAGTAACGAGACTCAGAAAAAGTGAACGGGACATAAGACTCTGCCTCACCCTGGGCATCTCTTCCCCTTTTAGGGGAAGGGCCGGGGATGAGGGCCGGCAAGGGTCACTTCACCACCGGCACCGGTGTCTTATCCAGTGTATCGCGGATCACATCGTCCACCACCTGCTTGGCCATCCAGTATTCAGGCTGCAGGATCACCCGGTGTCCCAGCACCGGGACAGCGTAGCGCTTAATATCATCTGGTGTGATGAAGTCGCGTTGATTGATGGCGGCGTTGGCGCGTGCGATCTTGAGAAAAGCCAGCGAGCCGCGCGGACTCGATCCCACAGCCACACGCCGGTCGACGCGTGTGGCGTGGACCAGGGTGGCAATGTAATTCTCAAGGTCCGCATTGACATGTACTGTTTCAACCACCTCACGCATTTCCAGCACCTGCGCGGCCGTGCTGATCTCGCGCAGGACGACTTCATCCTGCCTGCGCTCACGCCGGCGCCTCAGGATCATCTTTTCCTCCTCAATGCTTGGATAGCCCACCGTAAGCTTAAGCATGAAGCGGTCAAGCTGTGCTTCAGGCAGTGGAAAGGTGCCTTCATATTCGATCGGGTTCTGTGTGGCCAGGACCAGGAACGGCACAGGCAGCGGCAGGGTTTCCCCTTCGATGGTCACCTGGCCCTCCTGCATCGCCTCCAGCAGGGCGGACTGGGTTTTCGGCGACGCCCGGTTGATCTCATCCGCCAGGATGATGTTGGCAAAGACCGGTCCCTTGCGAAGCTCGAAATTATTCTGGCTGCGGTTGAAGATGTAGCCGCCGGTAATGTCTCCCGGCAGAAGGTCGGGCGTGAACTGGATGCGCTTGAATTCCAGTCCGAGTACTTTTGCGAAACTACGCGCCACGAGGGTCTTGCCCAGGCCGGGGAAATCCTCCAGCAGGATGTGCCCGCCAGCCAGCACGGACGACATCATCATTTCGAGCAGGTCGCGCTTGCCTACCACGGCGCGTTCCACTTCGGCGATCACCTGGCGGCTCAGCGATGAAACATTGGAAATATCGGTCACGGTTCACTCCGGTCGAACGGATTTTGTTTCCCTGCCAGGCAGGTTTTACCCCAGCGGTGGGCGGAGGCCTGGCTTACCTTTCCCATTTTCCACTTGCGACTCCAGGAACTCGACGGCATCCCTGATATCGTAATCCAGAGGCGTCTTCGGCTGGACGGCCAGCAGACCTTTCGCGCTGGAGAAATCCGAAAACGAGCCGTGCAGGCCGGTCTCCAGATATTCCTGGAGCTCCTTGGACGGCTGCCAGTCCTCACCGATCAGTGGATTGAATACCGAGCGAGGGCGGCCACTCTCCCGCTGGAGCAGGATTTGATAGGCAAGCTTCCCCAGGCGGTTGGCGACCAGCCATTTGAAGTACACGCCGCTCTTCGTGCGCCCCAGCCAGACCGACAGATCCTCCACCTGGCCGTGCCTGGGTGCCGGTTTCAGCGCCTCCCTGCGGGCAGGCTTGAACTGCGGCATTGCACTGAATACCAGCATAAAGAAAACCACGGCGAGGATCACCCACCACCAGGCGATCTCCGGCAGAGACCTGTAGATGAAGCCAAGCTGCCAGATGATATAGGCAGCCGGGATCACGACAGCACTGTAGATCGCATCACGCATCGGGAAGGCCAGGATCAAGGCAATGATTACAATGCCTCCCACGATCAGCCAGCGGCGCAGCTGCGGCGTCACAGCGTCTCTCCACAGGAGCGCAGGATGGTGTTAAGGCAACTCACAGCTTCCGTCACATCCCGGGGCGCCGACTTCCGGTCGCCATAGCGCACCATTTCGAATAATCCGGTCAGACGGCGGACGGCATCTGCGGGCAGCCCGGCCTGCTCGAGGCGAACGGCAAACTCCTGAGGCGTCATGGCAGTCTCACGTCGCAATCTGCGTTTATTGGCTACCACGTCACTCATTCGGAGATAGCAGTTGATGATCACATCGCTCGAGTCACGGCCGGAGGACAGATCGTTCAAGGATGTACGGGCAATCTGTGCGATCTCCGTCAAAGGGGCCCTGGAATTCATGGCGGTATACCGTTTCCAGCCCCGGTACAATAGGAACATGATCCCGATCCATATCAAGGCACAGGAGAAACTGACAAGATACGAGAAGACCGGGGATACCTGCGGCGGCTGGAACTCAGGCATGGGCGGGGCATTGGCCGAGGCGGCAGGGTCTGCTCCCAGCTGCTGCCAGTCGAAGAGTCCTTTCAGGGTCTCGGGATAATTTTTGATCAGGAAATACAGCGCCAGGACGAACGCCGACACCCGGATAAAAAGCTGATAGAGGCGCTTCCGGCTTTCCGGGGACATCAATAAGCCTGCCAGGATAACCATGATTCCCACCAGGCACCACAGGAGGAGCTGCTGCCACAGCGGAACATTCACCGGGGCTCCTTCCGCATCCGGGTTGCCCGAGTCAAAGAAGGGAAACAGGTTCACCGGCTCGCGACGGAAGCGCTGGGCCTCGTGGAACGAAACCCGATCCAGGCTGATGGCCAGTACCGTGAGCGCCCCCAGGGCAAGTGTTGCCAGCAGGATCACCCATACTTTTTTCGAGAAAAGGTTCCTCATGAAGAGGAAATTTTACCATCCCGGCTATAATTAGAAAAACCCTCGCGATGACTGTTTTTTTGGAAGATCTCTGTAACGCTCCCCTCCACCCGCAGGCCGCCCAGGGACTGCGCCTCTTCAACGAGGGCCATTATTTTGAGGCGCACGAAGCCCTGGAGGAGGCCTGGAACGCCGAAGGCGGCAAAGTGCGTGACCTGTACCGCGGCATCCTACAGATCGCCGTGGCCTATCTGCATATCACTCGTGGAAACTACAACGGGGCGGTAAAAGTTCATGGACGCAGCCAGAAATGGATGCAGGACTGGCCCGACGTCTGCCGGGGTATCCAGGTGGGCCAGCTGCGCCGGGACGCGGAAGCTGTCATCGACGAAGTCAAACGACTGGGCGCGGAAAGACTCGCAGAATTTGACCGCTCCCTGCTCAAGCCGGTCCGCTGGACGGAAAATCACGTCTACATCTGTGACCGGTGCGGGAGCCAGATGGTTGAGCGGAACTGCAAAGTCATCTGTCCCAACTGCGGCAACCGCTTCGACTGCTCGGATTTGAATATTTATTTCGACTGATCACTGAATCAGGATTGCCCGCGCCGGTGCGCCGTCGGAACCGGCGATCTTCAGGGGAAGACAGTACAGGTTATAAAAACCGCGCATGACATTGCCAAGATTCAATCCCTCCACAACCACCACGCCGGCCTGCAGCAGGATCCGGTGGGTTGGCTCGGTATCGTTGAAGGGAGCCACCGACAGATAATCGACGCCGACGAGCTGGACGCCGCGCTCGACAAGCCACTCGGCTCCATCTTCGGTGATGGCTACAAACTCCTCCTGGAACTTGGTTTCCCCTTTGGCCCAGAAATGAGAGTTGCTCGTCCCGAACAGGATGCGCTTCATATCGGACGTGATCTCTGTCCGGTCCAGGACCTCGGCGGTGATCGCGTCCACGCCGTCAGGAAGCTGGACCACATAACAGGGACCCGTCAGCACGTCGAGAGAAAGGTTCTCAACCGTGCGCCCATCGTTCAGGATATGGAACGGCGCGTCCACGTGCGTGCCAATGTGAACACCCGAATTGATCCGCGTCACATTGAAATACGCGCCGCTGTCCAGGGCCTGGAAGCGCTCGAGCTCGATTCCCGGGTCTCCGGGCCAGACAGGCAGAGTGGAAGAGATGGTCAGGGAAATATCGTAGATGGTCATGGTGAGGCTCCTTTATGGAGTTGGTGTCGCGGTCGATACCTGAGGGGGAATGGACATTGGCGTGAGCGTCGGCGTAATGGTGGCGGTCGGGGTGGGTCCGAAGTTTGTCCATCCGCTTTTGTTGAAATATTCCTGCAAAAAGCCCGAGCGCTCGAATTCGGTCATCAAACGCGGACGTGAATAATCTTCGAGCATGGCAGTGATCAATTCAATGCTGATCAGCTTACCGTCATACACCACATAGCGATCCAGGAACTCCCTGCGAATCCCTTTCGGCATCCAGCTCTGGTCACCCATCTGGTCGAAGAATAAATTACCCTGACCATAATGGATGAAGATGTTGTTATAGAATTCCATCGTCTGTGCATAATGTGCCTGCGCGCCCAATACGAGCGACGCCCCTGAATCGGCGAGAAACCGAAAATCCCTGATCTGCTGCGGCGCAGGCTTGTAGTCATAGCTTTGATTCCAATGCATGGTTGCAATGACCACATAGCCTTCGGCTCTCAGCCTGGCAATTACCTGCTGCAGATATGGATAATCACACGGCGCCGCGCCGGGACGGTCATCCGTGGCGGTTGGCAACCCGCCCGTGTCCAGCCGGTTGCAGCCTATGAACGCGATTTTATTGCCATGATCATTAAACAGTGCAGGCTTGATGGCATCCTGTTTATTTGCACCGCCGCCAAAATACTCGATGTTATGCGCTTTGTAAATCGCGAGTGTTTCGAGCGTTGCCTTGGGTCCATAATCTTCAAAATGATGCCCTGTCAGTTCCACAACATCAACGCCAATGTCTGTGAACAAATCAATGTAACGCGGGTCACTGCAAAATACGAGCGCCACTTGATCGGGTTTTGGAAATGCACAGCCTGTCGAAAATGGAACATGATTGGCAATGTGAGTGATGTCTGCTTCACGCAGCAGGTCACGAACCTTTTCACCCGGGTAAGTGATACTTTTGAGCTCCATCGTGTATGCGGTGGCACGCACAAGAGCGGTAATCCCTGTCATGACGATCGTAGTCATCTTTGCAGGATCGTAATTCGATACAGGCTGGGATTTCGGGTCTAGATAGACAACCAGAGGATATACGGAAAGATCGAACTTCTTGCGAATCGGCGATTGGCCATCGATCGTCAGCACCTTCCACTTGGGCTGGAGCGCTTCGAACGGGACGATCGCCCAGGATCCCAGGTCGGACCAGGCCGTCTCAAGAAGCTGGTCCGCTGCGACGACGCGCACCAGGCCGCCCGCAGGCTGGCCCCAGAGTGCGGTCAGCGCGTCCAGCGTGGATTGATCCATCAGGAGCGGATGCCCGCGAAAGGCGGCAGGCACGCTGCCCTGCGTCCACGCCAGATGAAGCTCGTCGGATGTCACGCCGTCGGTCACAGTCGGGAAGGGAGCGACCAGTGCATAAACCCAGGGCACTTGATTCGCATTCTGCTGATGTCGGGAGGAAATATTCCATCCAACACGGACAGGTGTGGGAGTAGGCGTGTTAGTCCTGACCGAGGATTGGATCGCCGGCGCGGCCTGGGCAGCAGGGGCAGCCACATTTAACTGCGGAGCACAGGCCACAGTCATCCATAGGAGAACAAGTACCGCCGCGAGGTTTCGGGGCCGATGATTCTGGTGATTAGGCATAGCGCCAGATTATACATCCGCTCGGAGAGTGATTTCCGAAAGAGTGAATTCCTTCCTCGCGGCAGTGTCAATGGTTACACCCAGACCCGGCCCGTGCGGCACATCGATCGTACTGTCGGGGTTCAGGACGAATCTTTCGTTCGTAATATCGCGTGCATAATAGCGGTCGGAGGCGGAAATATCGCCGGGCAGAATAAATCCCGGCAGGGAGGCAAGGGCGAGGTTGGAGGCGCGTCCCACGCCGGTCTCGAGCATCCCGCCGCACCAGACCGGCATCTCCCGCTCGAGGCAGTAATCGTGAATGGCAATGCCCTGGCTCAAACCCGCCACCCGGGCCGGTTTGATGTTGATGATCCGGCAGGCTTCCATTTCAAAGGCATAGCGCGCATGCCGCGGCGTGATCACGCTTTCATCCAAACAGATGGGAGTCTTGAGCCCGGCTTGCAGCCTGCGGTGATCCCAGATATCGTCTTCGAAGAGCGGCTGTTCGATCAGTAGCAGGCTCAAGTCGTCGATTGCTTTCAAAACATCCGCAGTTTCCAGGGTATAGGCAGAATTCGCGTCCACCTGCAGGCGCAGGTCGGGATAGGCTTTCCGGACGGCGGATGTCTCGTCCACTTCGCGGCCGGGCTTGATCTTGATCTTGACGCGGCGGTATCCCTGCTGGAGGTAGGACTCCACGGTCCGGACCAGCGCCTGCGCCGAGGACTGGATCCCGATCGAAACTCCCACGTTGACCTTGTCGCGGATACCTCCAAACATCTCCCTGAGCGATTTGCCATCCCGTTTTCCAAGCAGGTCCCACAACGCCATCTCGACTCCTGCCTTCGCAAGATGATGGCCGCGGATCCCTTCGACGCGTCGTTGGAAATCCCCCGCATCGATCACATCCTTTCCGAGGAGCAGGGGGGCGATGAAATCCTTGAGGATGTGCAATGCAGTGCCGGTGGTCTCGTAGTTGTAGCCGGGGTCGCGTGTGGCGACACATTCCCCGTAACCAATGAGACCTTCCGCCTGCAGTGTGATCAGAACACATTCCCGGTCGGTCTCGCGTCCAAAGGAGGTTTCGAAAGGCGCAACCAGCGGCATGGAGAGATGGTGGAGGACGATGGATTCGATTTTCATTGTTTCCTTTATGACTCGCATGGAACATCCCGAAGGTTCCTTACGTGAAAATTTCTCATCCAGTGAGCAAACCTTCGGGATGCCTGAAAATTAAAATGACGACTTTCGCCGTCATTTTGTATTTACTCGGTTTTGATTTCTCCCGCTTCCGGTTCTTCATTCAATCTCAAACCGCGCAGGGCATCGTCCATGCTGGTGGCTGCATCCCGGCGCACGCCGGCGGCCGGCGTCCCACAATACGGACAGATATTCCAGGGTAGCTCCATCAGCCTGTTGCATTTTTCACAGTTCTTCTTGAGCCTGGTGTGACAGTTAGGGCAGACCTGCCAGTCGTCCTTGACGCGCCTTTCACAGCCAGGGCAGAGTGGTAGATCCTCGAGCGCCTGGAGCAGCGCCTCCTCTTCGAGCGTACGCTGGTATTCCTCCTCCAGGGTCCGGGGCGGCCGAAGGATGAGGTAGACCACCACACCTGCCAGGTTCAACACGGCGACCAGCAGGGTCGCCAGGATCTGCACCAATGGATCGCGTGCCCGGGTGCGGATGTCGCGGTAGGTCCAGATGACAAGGGAGACCCAGAGCGCCGCCAGGAACGCCCCGCCGAAACCGGTCAACACCAGGATCAGACTGCTCGCAAAGGTGGGATCAAAGGTCATAGGTCCTCAGTGGGTTATTGTATCCCATCTCCCGCGAAGAGCAAGCAGGAGGATCGTCAAGGGGTATCGTGATGAAAACGCCATTCTCCATTCGCCTGGTCCATAAAGGAGTGGGTACCGATGACCTCATAAAAGGTGATGCCCGGGCGAAGATAAAGCACGGCACCATTTTCACCGGTTAGCAGCAGAGGTTGATTCTCGTTGGTGCGATTCCAGTGGGCGGGGATCTCCATCCCATCTCTGAACACGTAGGCATCCCCGGAGCCGGTCACGTCGATCTGGTAGACTTCATCCTCCTGGTCGTATGTGTTGGCAAAGCTATAGGGTGCCAGCAGAACCACGACGTTCGAGGCATGTACCTGCGCATTGGTTGAATGATCGATCAGCGGCTCATATTTTTCCGGCTTGTCATTGCGGATATTGTCCGTCTCCTGATAGCGGAGATACTGCTTTGTGCCCGGGTCGTATTCCCAATAGTTATAAGAATCAAAGGAATAGTAGGTAAAGATCTTTGTCCCAGGCTGGTCCGACACCGGGGCGACGTCGCTGAAGAAGCCACTGCGTATCGCCGGGCGGTTATTGTTAAGATTGTTTTTGGCAATGCATCCATCCCAGCCGGGCGTATAAAAATAGGAATTGTTGTAGACCTCGATGTGACGGGTGGGCATCAGTCTGAACGGCGGGCATGAGCCTTTGCTCGGGACAACAATAAAGTCGGCAAAATCGCTTTCCTTGAAATGATCGAGCACCCGTGGATCGGCAAACTTGAAAACGAGAAACGACTGATACATGCGCTGGATGTTTTCGTCGAAGTAGCGGCCCGAGCGCACGGGTCCCACCCATTCGGAGTTGCTCCCATAAAAGACAGCGATAAAACGGGTCAATCCGCCTTCGATGTAGTACTCGTACACGTTGTCGGCCAGGGTCAAACCGGATTGCGGACGGATGTAGCGCGGATAGTTCGCCACCTTGATCGCCAGGGGACGCCGGTTGAGCAGCGCCGGGTCAGACGGAGGCAGACCGGTCAGCGGGTCCAGGAGGGTCGGCAGGCTAAAGGCCGGCGCGGTCACATCCGCGGGCAGGAACTCTGGCTGAATGGCAGGGTCGGCCGGCGTAGCAGGAAGGGATGTGACGGTTGGCAGGTCGAGGGGGGCGGGGGCCGTATCTGCGTAGATGGAGTCGGCGCTCATTCCATCCCGGGGCTGAAAGGGTGTTGGAGAGGGATTGCCCGCAGCCAGGGAAACCTGGTCCGCACTGGAGCTACAAGAGGTGACAACGAGGAAAAGCAGGATAAGGACGTTCAGACGGATCCAGCGCATGGAGATGATTCTACAACAAAGAGAAGGGCCTGCCCACCCCCGCTCGTTTCCCAATCAATCTAATCGAGACGGGCGGGTCAAATTTGATAAAATACTCCCTGAATGTTCATCCTCATAACATCCCTGCTGCTCGTCCTGACCGCGCTGACACTTTTGATTTTGCGGATCACGGTCCCAGGTTTTCGTTACCACTGGCTGTTTGCCGTGGGTGGGACCCTGCTGGCATGGATCAGTGCCTTCGTCTGGCTAAGCGGACTACCCGAAAGCCTGGAGCTGCCGATCTGGCAGCCGGCGGAAATCTTTACCCAGTCCCCTACATTTGTTGCCGACCAGATCTCATGGGTCTTTGTGATCAGCCTGATCACATTGTGCCTGGCGATCGTCCTGACCGCGGTCGTCCGGCCGCAGTTTCCCAGCCCAGTCAACTGGGCAGGAACCCTGGTGTTGACCGGGCTGGGTGTGCTGGCTGTTTCGGCCGGCAACCCCCTCACGCTGGTGCTCATTTGGGCGGCGATCGACCTGGTCGAGCTGGTCGTTCAGCTTTGGTTTGTTGAAGACCCAAAATTAAGTGAGCGGGTGGTTGTATCATTCGCTTCACGGGTCACAGGAATCATGATCCTGCTGTGGGCCGACATGGTCGGCGCGGCCAGCGGACACATCTCCGATTTCCGGGGGGCTGCTCCGCAGGCCGGCATCTTTCTCCTGATCGCGGCAGGCTTGCGCCTGGGGGTGCTGCCGCTCCACCTGCCCTACTCGAGTGAGTCCTCGCAGCGCCGCGGGTTTGGGACCGGCCTTCGGATGATCTCGGCGGCCTCCAGCCTGATCCTTCTGGCGCGCATTCCAGCCGGCAGCATCCATTCCCCCCTGACTCCCTACCTGCTGATGCTGACTTCTGTTGCAGCCATCTATGGCGGCTGGATGTGGCTGCGGGCACCCGATGAGCTGACAGGCCGGCCATTCTGGCTGATCGGCATGGGGTCCCTGGTGGTGGCGGCAGCACTCCGATCCAACCCAATCGCTGCAGCGGCCTGGAGTTGTGCGCTGATCCTAGCCGGCAGTGCATTGTTCCTGTTCTCGGAACCCAACCGCTGGCTGACCCGTGCACTCTATGTAGGCGCCTTCGGTCTCTCCAGCCTGCCCTTTTCCCTGACCGCCGCCGGCTGGGTCAGCGGTGGGACCGGTTTCTGGCTGTCGTTCCCCTTTCTGCTCCTCTCGCAGGCCATGCTGCTCGCCGGCTATATCCGTCATTCACAGCGTACGACCAATCGCTCTTCGTATCAGAACCAACCCATTTGGGGAAAGAACGTTTTCCCCATTGGAATTATGGTCCTGCTGATCCTGACTCTCCTGCTGGGATTCATCGGCTGGCAGGGATCGCTGCAGCTCGGCAATTGGTTTGCAGCCGCGATCGCCTGTCTTCTGGCGGTGGGCATCCTCTGGCTGACACCCCGGGCGCGCATCCTCAACCCGGTCCGCGCCCACTGGGTGCGTCCCAACAATGCCTCATGGCTCGACTGGGCATACCAGGGATTGTGGGGGCTGTACCGCCG
>JBLMZU010000477.1:0-5728 GCA_050258995.1 Bacteroidota bacterium | reverse complement strand
AATGGATGATAGTCCCACTTCGACGGCCAGACAAAGCTAGGGCCGGCCCCTCCTCCTTCACCTCTGCTATAATCCTTAAATATGATCCTAGTTACCGGCGCAACGGGATTTATCGGGCGCGCCCTGGTGCGGCACCTTTCCGGAACCGGCCAGCAGGTCCGTGTACTTCTCCGGCCATCGCCCCAATCCCCGCGCATTCCGAAGGGAGTTCCAGTCGAAGTGGCGGTCGTCAGTTTAAGCGACGAGCGCGGTGTTCGCGCGGCTCTGCGCGGCGTGGACCATGTCTATCACCTTGCCAGTGCCGAATCCCAGGGACGGCGCGGCAACCTGCTGGCGACCGACATCGAAGGGACCCGTACGCTTGCCCAGGCAGCGAAGGATGCCGGTATCAAGAGACTGATCTTCCTCAGCCATATCGGCGCCGACCGGGCCTCCGCTTTCTCGATCCAGAAGGCCAAGGGGATTGCCGAGGAACATATTCGCCAGAGTGGGGTTCCCCATACCATCATCCGTTCCTCGGTCCTGTTTGGCCCGGAGGATCACTTTACGAACATCCTGGTGAGCTTCATGCGCAGAGTGCCGTTCATCTTTCCAATCCCCGGCGACGGACGCTCCCTGCTCCAGCCTTTGTGGGCGGAGGACCTTGTCACCTGCCTGGTCTGGGCCCTGGAGAATCCAGGGATGGTCAATCAGACCTATGAGGTTGGCGGTGCAGAGTATCTGACCCTCCGCCAGGTGCTGGAGACGTTAATGAGCGTCACACACAGACGCCGTATGCTCCTGCCTCTCCCATTTCCCTATATGCGCGCTTTGATCGTCATGCTGGATTCGTTCATTCCCAATTTCGACATCTCCACCTACTGGCTGGACTATGTATCTGTCAACCGCACCTGCCCGGTGGATAACCTGCCGCGTAACTTCGGGTTGATGCCCGCCCGGTTCGCCTACCGCCTGGACTACCTGGCCCACAAGCCCTGGTATTCCACTCTTATGGAAAAATTTCAAAAGTCCTTCCGGACCCCACGCAGATCATGAGTACCCCTGTCATTAAGATCCTTGAGTCTCCTGAAGATATGACCGCCGTGGAGGAACTGCAGCGCGCCGTCTGGCCGGGCAGTGAAACGGATGTCGTCCCGGCCCATATGCTGATCACCGCCATTCATAATGGCGGCCTGGTGGCGGGCGCGTTCGTGGAGCAAAAGCTCATCGGTTTCGTTTTCGGGTTTCCCGGCATAGAGTTCACGCCCGACGGTCCGCGACCGAAACATTGCTCACACATGATGGGCATCCATCCCGATCACCGCGATTCGGGCATCGGATTCACCTTGAAGCGGGCGCAGTGGCAAATGGTCCGCCACCAGGGACTCGATCACATTACCTGGACGTACGACCCACTGCTGAGCCGGAATGCCTATCTGAATATTACCAAGCTTGGTGCGGTCTGCGACACCTATCGCCGCTCCGAATATGGGGATATGCGCGATGGCCTGAACGCAGGCCTGCCCTCCGACCGCTTCCAGGTGGATTGGTGGATCAATACCCGCCGGGTCGACCGGCGGTTAGGCAAGCGCGCCCGCCGTCCATTGAAACTGGAGAACTTTTCGAAAGCGGAACTTCAGCCGCTCTATACCCCCCATCCTGGCGATTGGCCCCGTCCCCCGGAGCATTTCACTCCCCTGGAGGGAAAACTTGCTCTGGCCGAGATTCCTTCTGATTTCCCGGCCATCAAGGATGCGGATTTCTCCCTGGCCCGCGACTGGCGCTTCTTTACACGCGAGGTCTTTGAGACCGCTTTTGCCGCTGGCTATATCGTCACAGACTTTATATACGACGAAGGCCGCAGCTTGTATGTCCTTTCGCACGGAGAGAGTACCCTGGAATATTAGACAGACAGATTGCGATCACTCACCTGGGAAGGACCATGGAAATTAAACAAATACGCCGCATCTGCGGCGTATTTGTTTGTCGGATGTCTTGAATTGAGGAGGTCGAGAAAAGTAAGAAGATGTTTTTAGGACTGGTTCACCTCCGTACTGAGGGATTTTCCGCCCGCTCCTGCGCATTCATGCCAACGGGGTGGTAAGTGGGCTCAGTATAGAGCGGCCGCGTGGACGCGGTAGGTGTGGGCTTGGGTGCAGGCCGCGGAAGGGACGAATTTACGGGAGTGCTATAGGTCTCGCTGGCGGGACGGTAGGAGGGTTTATACTGGGACGCTCTATCGTCCGCGACGGAAAAAAGATTATCCCCGGCGACCGAGAAAGTGTTGATCAGGAGTACCCGGATCAAAAGCACCATCCCGGCGACAAAGATGGGGACGAACTTCATCATGCTGGGTCCGAGGAGGGCGCCGCCCTGGGCACTGTGATTGAGCATGGCCACGGAAACTCCCCACCAGGTAAGCATGGCATTGAAGGCTGCAGCCAGGAACCAGGCACCGAACAGATACCATACCTCCGCAGGCTCGTCGCGTCCCTTTTCGGGAGTGAAGATGCGGGCGATACCTGCAAAGTCGATGCCACAGAATGCAAGCGCCAGAATGGTAGCCCACTGGAAGGGACCGAACGACAGGCTCCCCAAAATATCTTCCAGTGCAAATACCGTGCTGGAATAATTGAACACCTCGAATGCCAGCAATGCCAGGGTGATGATCAAACCAAAAATCAGGCCTCGCCTTCGGGCGGTGCCTTTTAGCATTGGAGACAAATTAAGGGACATCGAACGTTTCATGGGAGCCTCCCGTGACATCACGTCACTGAATACAAAAAACGGTTTTTTATTGGATAGGCATACTATAGAACATTTGTTCTAAAATGTCAAGAGGGCAATCGTTGAAATTGGGTTGTAAAAGGAAATTTTCCCCGGGTGAGACCAGTGTCATAAAGATAGAACATTTATTCTAAAATGTCAAGGAGCAATTATTGGCTTTTCCCTTATGGAAGTTCCCCCATGATGGTCGGCAGGACGTGAAATGTGCGGCCCTCGCGCCATGGCGCGAGGGCCGTCTTCTGCTTTATCTGTCTCTTATGGATGTTCTGATAATGCCTTATGGACCGCGTCAAGCGTTTGCAGGGCGGTCAGGTTGCGCCAGGGCCAGGCGCTCTCCATACGACCGGAGTCGTCGAAGAAGTTGCGGGCAAAGGTCAGGTGGAAGCCGTCGCCGCTCAGCCCATGGTGAGGCAGCGGCTGCACGGCCGCCCAGAAGTTCCACATCGGGATCTCGTAGTCATTGGCGATCTGGGCGATGGTCGCATTGATGGCGTTGTTCCCTTCCAGGTTATCGGCCTTGGTGGCGATGATTGGCAGGGCGCCCGTGGCGATGATGCGGTCGAGAACGCGGCGCATGTATTTGTCATACTCCTCGGCCGGCTTTTCCGACCACCAGGTCTCCATGCTGACGATGACGATGGACGGTCGCCAGGTGCGGAGCTCGCAATCGAGCGGGGATTCGCCTGCCTTGCAGGACTTCGGGTCGGCGCGCAGGGGCGAGATGACCGCGGCGGCGTTGAAGCCGCCCTTCACGGCCAGGCTCTTGCGTGAAAACGATCCCTGGTAGTAATCGATGGTCGGTTTGAGGTAGGCATATTGGTCCCCCAGGCGATATTCCCCGGGCTTGTCGAAGGCCGACAGGAAATAAGAGGAGACGTTCTGGCAGTCGCCGATAATGGAAAAGTGGGTCGGATCGGTACCTTGCGACAGTCCATACTCGTAAATGGCCCGCGCCCGGTCACTGACGGAGGTGGGCACCACCGGCATGTTCTTCCAGGCATTCTCTGCAAGAGGGGCTTTGCGCTCCGGAGTCCCCACGGGTGCGGGTCCAGAGGTGGCGGTCGACTTGACAGGGGAGTGAGCCGCCTCGGTAACGGGAGCTGTCGTCGGCTGGGCCTGCACCGCCACGTTTACGGCGCCGGGAAGATCCTGTGTGGGAGCCTGGACCCGTCCCGATGAACAGGCGGCGAGCAAAGCAGAAATGACGAAAAGAAAAAAGAGTCTTTGTTTCATAGATCCTATTTGCATGTTTCTTGCATGGCCCCGGCGATCTTTCCTGCCAGTAATTTTTCGCCCGCGGGCGTCAGATGGATGGCGCTGTTCGTAAATTGATTTTCCGGCACCAGGTCCCAGAGATCCAGATACTTCCAGCCTTTGTCAGCGGCATGTTGCGCAAGCATGGTGCGGTACTCATCATATGCCCAGCGCGGGTAGAAGAAATTATAGCGGATGTCGCTATTGGCGCCGCTGCTGATGAGCATGGGCTCGTTGACCAGCAGCATGTTCGGCACGGCAGACATGCCGGCATCCAGCACGTCGAGTGCAAGCGAGTCCTGCAGTGAGGTCAACCCATGGAAGTCCCTGCTCGCTTCGAGATCCACCTGGGCATGCTCGTACTGTGCGGGATAGAGCTGGTCGATGCCCGTGGAGGCCCACAGCACGCCATAGAGCTGCAGCCGCACAAGGTCGGCGATCGCCCGCCTACGACTCACAAAGGTCTGGTCCCATGTCGACAGGTGGGCCAGCTGTGGGTCATTGGGATCGGCAGATAAACGGTATTTGGTTATAAGCTCTCTTACGCGCTCTGCATTGTTGGCAACGATGGGTGAAGAGAGCTGCTTGTCCTTCGGGAAAGCCTCCAGCGTGGTCAGCCAGATGACCAGGTCGGGATCGTACTTCCTGGCCTGGTCGAGGATCATCAAATCCTTGGTGAGCGAGATCGTCGGGTAGCCAAGGTTGTAGGCACGCACCGTCCTGCCGCAGGCGCTGAATGGATCTGCATTCAGCTGCCCGGCCAGCGTCTCATCCGGCTTGAGCAGTGTACCCCACACGGATGAGTCACCGATAAGCAGAACGCGATATTCGTCCGGACTCTTTTTCGTGCCGTTCAGAATGTGCGAGGCGAACATCGCATCCAGATCGAACAGGCTCAGGTTGTACGATTGGCGCGCCTCCCCGAACGGAAAACGCTCACGCCCCGGGAAAATGGAGTTGTATAAGGACATCCTGCCCAAAGGCACACCCTTGAGCAGGATGAACGTAAAGTTGAACAGCACGAATAAAAGTGCTGCCTTGAGAAGAACGCCAGGGAGACGAACGCGCGGTTTGTTTTCCATAACAAAAAAAGCTCGAGGCGGCTAGGGCATATTGAACAACTTATTAAACACCGTCCACGAAAGCCATGGACTGCTCAGGGCAAAGAAGACCCATCCCAGGGCGACGAAGTTAAAGGTCAGGAGGATGCCGCCCAGCTTCAATGCCGATTGCCGGCGCGGACTGATGCCACTGAACCGCGTCCTTGCAAAATCGCTCCAGCGGTTCTGGATGAACAGTCCAACGCCATGCCATAGACCCCAGAGGATAAAGTTGATCGTCACGCCGTGCCACAGGCCGATGAGCAGCATCGTGCTGAGCTGGCCGGCCAGGATCATTGCCCATGCCGGCATGGATTTGAAGCCGCGGATCCAGCGGTTGAACGGGTTGAAAAAGTAGGAACGAATCCACTGTGTGAGCGTCATATGCCAGCTGTTCCAGAACTGTGCCAGGTTGGATTTCAGGTAGGGCGAGGCGAAGTTCTCCGGCAGCCGGACGCCTGCCAGCCGGGCGGTGCCGATGGCGATGTCGGTATAGCCGCTGAAATCGAAATAGATCTGGAAGGCATAGGCATAGGTGACGATCCACATCCATAACGTGGAGCGAACCTGGATGGCCAGGGCGTCGTTCAGGGCGATCAGCGCCAGTG
>JBLMZU010000476.1:0-4453 GCA_050258995.1 Bacteroidota bacterium | reverse complement strand
GAGCGCAGCGCTCTCGACAATCAACTGATCTCTGCCCTCCAAACCTCTGTTCTCGCGATCCGCGAGAAATATGCCGATGCCATCCGGCAACACTGGCCGCGTGCCTGGCGTAACTCCGCAGGATACCGTTTGAACTATCTCCTGCCCTGGTCTGCCACCCGGCCGTCGCAGTGGGAAGGCAGCTATCCTGCTCACCTGTCACCTGACACCTTGAACCTCGCGCCGATCCTGGCCGGCAGTGAAGGCACGCTTGCCATCATCCAGCGCGCCACAATCCGTCTTGTTGAGAAACCCAGGCATACGATCCTGGCGGTGCTTGCCTATCAGGGCAATGCCGATGCCTGTGACGATGTGCCGCGGCTGCTGAGTTATCGCCCCTCCGCGGTGGAGCTCATCCCGCGCTTTATCATCCGGCAGGCGCGCAGCGTCCCGGCTTATGGCCGCCAGATGGGGTGGGTGCTGGGCGATCCCGCCGCGCTGCTGGTTGTTGAGTTCAGTGGTGACGAGCCCAAGACGTTGCGGGAAGCGGCGCGCAGAATTGGTGATGTGCTGACGATCGCAGAGTCAAAGGAAGACCAAAATCGGATCTGGAACGTTCGGAAGGTTGGCCTGGGACTGCTCGATTCGCGTCCGCAGTCCGACCGGCCCGCGGCATTCGTCGAGGACTGCGCCATCCCGGTGGAGCGGCTGGGTGAATTCGTCCGTGAAGTGGAAAGGATCCTCGCAGAGCATGGCACGGAAGGGGGCATCTATGCCCATGCCTCGGCGGGCTGCCTGCATATCCGCCCGATCCTGAACTTGAAGACCGCCCGCGGCGTCAGCGACCTTCGTTCGATCAGTGAAGCGGTCTTCAGGCTGACTTTGCGGCTCGGCGGCGCCATGAGCAGCGAGCACGGCGATGGCCTGGCCCGTTCCGAATTCCTGGAACAGACAGTTGGTCCGGAGCTCATGGAGGCCATGCGCCTGTTGAAACGCTCTGCCGATCCTGAGAATCTCCTCAACCCCGGTAAAATCATCGACCCCCCGAAAATGGACCAGAATCTGCGGTATGGGCCGGAGTATGCGTCCCGGATTTGGGATACCCATTTGTCCTTTGCGCGCAGCGGCGGGTTGAACATCGCCATCGAGAAGTGTAATGGCCAGGGCCTGTGCAGAAAAGACACCGGCGTGATGTGCCCATCCTACCAGGCGACGCGCCAGGAAATGCATTCCACCCGCGGCCGGGCCAACCTGCTGCGGGCGATGATTCGTGGACCATGGACCATCGACGATAGATCCTCGTCGATGGTCCATGGTGTATTGTCCTATGAAAAAGACAAGGTGGAAGCCGCGGCGCAGGCCCTCGACCTGTGCCTGGCTTGCAAAGGCTGCAAGTCCGAGTGTCCCAGCGGCGTGGACATGGCAAAGCTGAAGTTCGCCTTTCAATCCGAGTACTACAAAACGCACCGGCGACAGCTGCGGGATTATGTTTTCGGCTACTTCCATATTGCCGCCGGGTTGGCTGCCTCAGTTGCCCCACTCTCGAACGCAGGAATGGGTGTTCCGGCGATTAAAAACCTGGTTGCAAAAGCGCTCGGCATGACGGATCAACGCCCATTCCCCAAATTTGCCCGGAGCAGGTCACGCTTTCCGCATGAAAACCGCGCCGGCAAAAAGATCATCTTTCTTCCGGATGCCTTCGCCCGCTACATCGAGCCGGATACCGAACATGCTGCCCTCGACATCCTGTCTCGCTGCGGGTTTGACGTCCAGGTGCTGCCGGTAATAGGGGCAGGGGCGTCCCTCTATTCCAAGGGATTCATCGAAGCGGCACAGCACCATGCAGCCAGGGTGCTGGACGCTCTGGCAAAAGTGGACCCTGCTGGCGAGGCCTGTCTGGTTGGGATCGAGCCGCCTGAGGTCTATTTTCTCAAAGAGGAATACCTCGATTTGCTGCCTCAGCGCAGCGCTGAAATCAACCAGCGCGTTCAGAATACCTGGCTGCTGGATGAATTCCTGGTGCGTTCGGATGAGTTTACCAATTTGCGCATAGTCACTTTGGTAAACAAGAAAAGTGTGCTGGATGGGACACAGGCGAAAATTCACTTCCACCCGCACTGCCACCAGCGAGCAGAGGGAGTATCCGAGGATGGACGTCCCACCGGGACAGCTGCCACCGTGGAACTCCTGCGTTCCCTGGGACAGGATGTGGAACTTCTCGACACCGGCTGCTGTGGCATGGCTGGCACATTTGGCTACGAAGCCGAACATTATGATCTTTCGATGAAGGTAGGTGAGTTAAAGCTATTTCCCATCCTTCGTGAGCTGCATGCCGGCAAGTTACAATCGCCAATCGAATATCAAAATTCAATGGTTCTTTCCTCGGGCGCCGCCTGCCGCATGCAGATCCGGCAGGGGACCGGGCTGGAAGCCATCCACCCGGTCGTGTGGCTGGCAAATTTCCTAAAGGAGGCAGCAAATGCCAAACCGTGAGTCCCGGACCGTCTGGTCCTCCGACCAGGGCGACTTGCGCAAACACGAGACTGGCCGGAAGAACGTGAAATCCCTGCCTACCAATCAACAGACCGTCTACCTGCACCGCGACACCCGGGGACGCGGCGGAGCCACGATGACCCTGGTGAAGCAGCTTGTCCTCTCCGAGCCGGACATGAAGGAACTCGCAAAGAAATTGAAGCAGATCTGCGGCAGCGGGGGCACGGTCAAGGAAGGTATCATCGAGATCCAGGGCGAGCACCGCGAAAAGATCGCCGAAGCGCTCAAGGAAATGGGATACAAGGTCAGGATCGCAGGCGGATAAGAATCGATCCACCTTGACTCTCCTTATTTCCTGTTGTAAACTGCTCATGTACGAAATTCCATGAAAGGAACGCACCCGATGATTTGGAAACTTCTTGTCCATCGTGACACCCACAATCCACCTTCTCGAAGTGCGCCTGTTGACCATTGAGGTCAGATCTTTTGTCCTTTACGCCACGGTGCACTCCAGCATCGTGGCGTTTTTTATTGTTATCTGTTCTTTTGACATTGAGTATGGGATGAATGATGAACCTGCCTCTTAAAGCCTACTGGGATCTGTTATCCGCTCACATCCGCCCACAGATGGGACGCTTTATCCTGTTGACCGTCCTGTTGTTTGGCAGCATCGGCCTGCGCATCCTGGCGCCCCAGATCATGCGGGACTTTATCGATTCGGCGCTGGCCGGGGATGCGCTGAATGACCTGATCCGGATGGCGCTGCTCTTCATCGGGGTGGCGCTTCTCCAGCAGGTTGTGTCTGTGGGTGTGAAATACCTGGGCGAAGTGGTGGCCTGGACCGCTACCAATGACTTGCGCGCCGAGCTGGCAGCACATGCCCTGCACCTCGACATGCACTTCCATAACGACCATACGCCCGGCGAATTGATCGAGCGCATCGATGGGGATGTGACCGAGCTGGCAACCTTTTTCTCCGAGTTTGCCCTTAACCTGATCAGCAACGCCCTGCTGCTGGTGGGCATCCTGATCGTATTATTCTTCGAGAACTGGCAGGTGGGCGTGGCATTCACGATCTACTCTGTCGTCACGATCCTGGTCCTGGCCCGGCTCAAAGATATTGCCATTCCTCACCAGAAGGCGAGACGCCAGGCAGAAGCAGAGATGTATGGCTTCCTCGAAGAGCAGCTGGCCGGCATGGAGGATGTCCGCTCGAGCGGGGCCGTGGACCATTCGATCCGCCAATTGTTCCATCACCAGTCTGTGATCCTGACCCATAACCGGCGCGCTGCCTTCAAGCGCTGGCTCATCGAAAATGCCATGGGCCTTTCGCTCGTGACCGGGACTTTGCTGGCCATTATCAGTGGTTACTGGCTGTATACTGCCGGGCTGATCACCATCGGTACCGTTTATCTCTTCGTCCATTACATCAACCTTCTGGAAGAGCCTTTCTGGGCGATGACCCATGAGATCGAAAGCTTCCAGACCATTGGCGCCTGCGTCGAGCGGCTGACCGAGTTTCGCAATTTCAAGCCGGAGATCCAGGACGGGACCCTGGAGGATTTCGGTTCCCACCCGCTGGCGCTTGCATTCCGCGAAGTGAGCTTTTCCTATAACGGGAGCGGTCCTGTCCTGGATGGGATTTCCTTCCGCATGGCCCCCGGGTCGGTGCTGGGACTGCTCGGCCGCACGGGCAGTGGCAAGACCACGCTGGCGCGCCTGATCTTCCGTTTGTACGATGTGAGATCCGGCAGCATCCAGATCAACGATGTGGACCTGCGCGAGATCCGGCTTGCCGCTTTGCGCAGAAGCATCTGCATCGTCACGCAGAACGTCCAGCTGTTCCGCGCCAGCATCCGCGACAACCTGACCTTCTTCGATCGCTCGATCCCCGATGAAAAGATCCTCGCAGCCCTCCATGAATTGGAGCTGGGCGGCTGGTACCGCTCATTACCCAATGGCCTGGATACGGAGCTGGAAC
>JBLMZU010000475.1:0-11176 GCA_050258995.1 Bacteroidota bacterium | reverse complement strand
CCCCGGTCACCATCCTGATGATCTTTGTTACCACCGTCATTATCTGGCTTCTGGAGACCGTCAAGTACTGGTTTGTGATGCATGCCTTTAACTTTACCGTCTCCTTCTTCGCCCTGATGTTGATGAACGGTATTGTCAACCTGGCGACCACCATCCCCTCGGCTCCCGGCTATATCGGCACTTTCGACGCACCGGGGATTGCAGTGCTGACCGCCTACGGCGTACCTCTTTCCACCGCCGCAGGATACACCCTCGTCCTGCATGTCGCCCTCTGGCTGCCGATCACCCTGCTCGGAATTTATCTCCTGGCACAGGAGGGAATTAAGTGGAGCGAATCGCTACGTGCAGAGGCGAACGACGTATAAGGAAGTGATGTCCCGTTTTTCATAGGAGGCATAAATGGAAAACACCCAAGGCAATCACTTTCTACGGCTGGCAGGCAGGATTTTGGGAACAACAGCTCTCATTTCGCTCGCTGTTTTCCTGATGGGCTATCTTTTACACTGGTCCCAGCCCATCCAATACAGCAACGTTTTCTTCATCGCCGGCGCGATCCTGGTCGTGATGGGTGTCTACAGTGTTGCAGGCGGGTTCGCGCAGCGCTCAGATTTCAAGATCCTCTATGGCGAATCGGCCGGCCAGGCAAACATTGCTGAACGGAATCAGCGCATGGCCGCTGAGATCACCCAGCGCTATGGGTCCATGATTTTCATGTTCGTCACAGGTCTGCTGTTGATCCTGATCGCGGTGGGGATCGGAAAATTCCTTATTCCCTCATAACTTTGTCTGAACATTTTCTGTAACCAGGCGACAATGTCGCCTGTTCCCTTTTAATAATATGATGGGCTGGGGCATGAGTTATACTTAACATAGTGTAGCGAACCGTCCTTATTCCTCTCAAGCCAAGGAATGCAGCGATGACGCAAACCACAGTTCCCCCCCACAGGAAGTTGAGGGTTTTAATTGCCGACGACGTTCAGGAAGCGCGCCGTAATACGCGCCTGATGCTGGCCACAATCGACGACGTGGAGGTGGTCGCCATTGCAGCGAACGGCCTCCAGGCCGTGGACCTGGCGAAGCAGCACCACCCGGATATCCTGCTGCTGGATATCAATATGCCGGAACTGGACGGATTATCCGCCTTTCGCAGGATTGCCCAGATCTATCCCGACACGGGCTGTATTATTATTTCGGCCGAGAAGGATACCACCACCCTGCGCACGGCCATGTCTGTTGGCGCCCAGGAATATCTGATCAAGCCCTATACCGTGGACGAGCTGGAGACTGCGATCGTGCGTGTCAGCCAGAAAGTGCAGCAGACCCGCCAGAAGCTCCTCCAGGCCGAGCAGCTGCGAAAAAGGAACGAAGCCTACCTGGCCCAGCTTGCCAGCGAGTATATGAAAAACCGCCGCACCGACGAAAAAGCCGTGGAGGTCTTTGAGAGGCTGGCAGAATATCCGAACTGCGAATTGCGCTGGCTTCAAAACCTGGCCATGATCTATATCGTCCGCCAGGATTGGGGTAAACTCAAATTTTTCGCAGCAAGAGTCGAGCAGCGAATCAAGAACAAATCAAAATAACAACAGCTTTAAGCGTTACATAGATAGAATGGAGCGACAACTGTCGCCATCACACCACCTTGGAGTATGAATGAAAATTGCGATCATCGGCGCAGGGTTTGGCGGCATGGCTGCCGCGTATGATTTAAGACAGGCAGGGCATGAAGTAACGATCTATGAATCCGCTGGATATGTGGGCGGACTGGCATCCGGTTTCAAGGAACCGCACTGGGACTGGTCGGTGGAGAAGTTCTACCACCACTGGTTCGCCAGCGATAAACATATGCTGGGCCTGATCAAGGAACTGGGCTGGGAGAAGATGGTCCTCTTCCCGCGGCCCCTGACCGTGATGTATCACAACGGCAGGTTCTATCCGTTCGATTCGATCACAAAGGCGATTCTCTTTCCGGGACTGGGATTTGGCCTCGATAAGATCAGGTTCGGCTTTGTCGGGCTGTTCCTGCGCTTTACGAACAACTGGAAGGCCCTCGAAAAAGTGACCGCCGACTCCTGGATGATGAAGTGGGCCGGCAAGAACGTCTACGAGAAGATGTGGAAGCCGCTGCTGGTCGGGAAGTTCGGTCCATACTACCGGGATGTCAACATGGCCTGGATGTGGGCGCGCATCAAGGCCCGGACAACGCGCCTCGGCACGTTCGAGGGCGGGTTCCAGAATTTCGCCAGTCTGTTCGGAGAGAAGCTGCGCGGGATGGGAATCCGGATCCGCCTCGGAGCGATCGTCGAGTCGATTAAACGGGACCAGGGTCAGTTGTGGATCCGAAGCGATGGCAAAGAGGAGGCGTACGACAAAGTGCTGGTCACCACCTCTCCCAATCTGCTGGCAAAGCTCAGCCCCGATCTTCCGGAAAATTACCTAAAGGGACTTCTTGAACTGAAGTCGATGGGCGCGGTCGTCATGGTGTTGTCCCTCCGGCACCAGCTTTCAAAGGAAGGCTACTACTGGTTCAACCTTCCCAAGGAGGAGGGCTATCCATTCCTGGCGCTCGTCGAACATACGAACTTTGTGCCGAAGGAACACTTCGGCGGCGATCGCATCGTTTATGCCGGCGACTACCTCGAAGTGGGACATGAATATTTTTCCATGAGCGAGGAACAATTGCTCGAACAATTCCTGCCTGCGTTCAAAAAATTCAACCCGGAGTTCTCAAAGGATTGGGTCAAGAAGGTCTGGGTGTTCAAAACGAACTACGCCCAGCCCGTGCCACTGGTCAATCATTCGAAGAACATCCCGTCGATCCAGACGCCGATCGAAGGACTGTACTTTGCCTCGATGAGCCAGGTCTACCCCTGGGACCGGGGGACGAACTTTGCCGTGGAAATCGGCAGACGGGCAGCCCGGCTGATGCTCGGGGAAAAGAAGTGAATTCCGAGTTCGTCAGGCCGCGCTATGACTCGGGTGGTTTTGCCGGGATCCCGGCGCGCATTCAGGAGGCTTTTGCCTCGGACAATTACGATGCTGTGGTGCTGTTCCTGGTGGACGGATTCGGCTGGCGGTTCTTCGAGCGCTTTCAGGATGCGCCGTTCCTGCGGCGGATCGCCAGGGATGGCACGATCGAAAAGCTCACATCCCAATTCCCATCCACAACCGCCGCCCACCTGACGACCATCCACACCGGTCTGCCGGTGGGGGTCAGCGGTGTCTATGAATGGTTTGTCTACGAGCCGCTCCTGGATCAGATCATTGCGCCGTTATTGTTCTCCTATTCCGGTACCCGGGAAAGGGACACACTGAAGCCCTCCAGGGCAAATCCGGCCCTGATCTATCCCACTGGAAGGTTCTATCCTGAGCTCAAAAAAAAGGGCATCTCTCCCTTTGTTTTTGGGATCCGAGACTACACCCCGTCCACGTATTCCAGGGCGGTTATGACAGGGGCAGAGATTCTCAGGTTCAACACCCTTTCAGAAGCATTGGTCAACATCGGCCTGTTGCTGGAGAAGCAGAAAAAGCCGTCCTACATCCATCTCTATTTTGACAAGATCGATTCGATCGCGCACGAGTACGGTCCGGGTTCCCCGCAAACGGAGGCCGAGATCGAAACATTCCTGCTCGTCATGGAATACTGGTTCGCACGGATCTTCCAGGGAAACAAGAGGATTTTGTTTCTGATGACCGCCGATCATGGCCAGTGTGAGGTGGACCCCAAGACAACGATCTATTTGAACACCAACCGCAGCTTTAAAGGCCTGGAACGTTTCATCAAAACAAACCAGGGCGGACAGCTTCTCGTCCCGGCCGGCTCCGCACGAGACATGTTTCTGCACATTCAGGATCACCTGCTCGAGGAGACGCAGTCCTTTCTCGCCACGCGCCTGGAAGGAAAAGCGGATGTAGTGAAAGTGGATGCGTTGATCGAAAGCGGATATTTCGGTCCGGAGATCTCATCCCGTTTTCTGGAACGCGTCGGCAACCTGGTGATCCTTCCCTACCCGCGTGAAACGGTGTGGTGGTATGAGAAGGACAGGTTCGAGCAACGGTTTTACGGCCATCACGGCGGACTGACGGCGCTGGAGATGGAGACAGTATTGTATTCGCTTGCGATATAGCTACATTGTCCCTGGCTTACTTCTCCCCCCAATGGATCGCAATCGTCCCAAACATATATCTTTGAAAATTGATCCTCTTGAATCCCGCGGCGGCCATGCGGGCAGTCATTTCTTCGGCAGTGACGAACCCCTCGGTGGTTTCCGGCAAATACCGGTAGGCCTCCTTTTCGCCGGTCAGCAGGCCGCCCAGGGTGGGGATGACAAAATGCATGTGCAGCCAGATGAAAGGCGACAGCAGGTTCTTCTTCGGCCGTGTGGTATCGAGGATGACGACCCGCCCGCCTCTCCTGAGCACGCGATATTGTTCCTGCAGCGCCTTCTGCAGGTCGATCACATTGCGCATGAGGAACCCGGAAACCAAAGCATCGAACGAACCCTCAGGATGAGGCAGATGAAGAGCATCGGCGGCAGAGAAATTGAGGGCACCGTTCTGTTTTCCGACACGCATCATTTCCAGGGTGAAATCTGAAGCGATCACTTTGACTTGCGGGAATTGCGCAAGCGCTTCACGGGCCAGGTCGCCGGTACCGGTGCCGAGGTCGAGCAGGCTTGCATTGGATCTCAAGCGCGCCTGCTCGATCACCCGCTTCCGCCAGCGGACATCCTGTCCGCCGGTCATGATGCGGTTCATCAGGTCGTACCTGCTCGCAATCTTCGTGAACATGCCTTGCACGTAGGTGGCGCGTTCCTTGCCTGTCAGTTGGGTCATGAATTCTCCTACCGCTTTTACGTTATACTGCGCAATATTACATCAAACTTTTCAGGTGCACTCTCTTGAGCAATCAAAGCCATCCATTAAGTGAAAGAAGTTTCGACTGGAATACTTGGGGGCTGGCAATCCGTCTGCGGACATTACCGGCGGCGGCGGCAGGCGTGGTCACGGGAAGCGCGCTTGCCTGGTATGACGGATATTTACGGCTCGATGCAGCCCTGGTCTGCCTGCTGACCGCCATCCTGTTACAGATCGGAAGCAACCTGGCCAACGATGTCTTCGACTTTGAGCGCGGCACGGATACGGCCGAACGGGCCGGTCCCGTACGCGTGACCCAGGCAGGGCTGCTTACGCCTTCACAGGTCAAAGTTGGAATGCTGGTCGTCTTTGGTCTCGCAGCCCTGTGTGGATTGTATCTGGCCTGGCTGGGCGGCTGGCCCATTATTTTACTCGGAGTCGCTGCCATCGTCTCGGCGATCGCGTATACAGGCGGTCCTTTGCCGCTGGGCTATTATGGCATGGGAGATCTGTTTGTCTTTCTTTTTTTCGGCCTTGCCTCCGTTGCAGGAACCTATTACGTACAGGCCGGCTTTGTCTCCGCGGCTGCCTGGTGGATGGCCATCCCACCGGGGCTGATTATCACGGCCATCCTGGTGGTCAACAATTTGCGCGACCTGGAGAACGACCGAAAGGCAGGCAAACACACACTGGCGGTCATCCTGGGCGAGCGGGGCAGCCAGGCGGAGTATCTGGTATGCATGGCAACTGCATATCTTGCCATTCCGCTGGCTGCCGGGCTGGGTGTTGTTCCCGGGTTATCCATATTAACCTGGCTGTCCCTGCCGCTTGCCTTCCGCACCACCCGGATTGTCCTCACGCAAAAGGGACGTCCACTGAATGCTGCACTGGCCGGGACAGGCCAGCTTGCACTGCTGTTCAGCATCCTATTCTGGATCGGCCTGGCCCTAAGTTAGAAACTTCCACTTGCACCATTTTTGTTCCAGCCAGTCCACGCTAAAGTACATGCCCAGTCCCAACAGGCTCATGGCGATCACGCCTGCATACATGGCAGGGTAATCCAACAGGGTGCTGCCATTGTAGTAGATGTAATATCCCAGCCCATATTTCGTTGCGGATAATTCGGTAATATACAGCACGGCCACCGCGGTCCCGATCGACTGGCGCAACGCAGTCAGGATCGCAGGCAGACTCGCCGGGAGATAGACGAACCGGAACAGGGCACGCCGTCCCGCGCCCAGGCTGTTCAGGCTTTGGATCAGCTGGGGCGACAGCCCGGCCGCCTGGTCACGGACCAGGACGACGATCTGGAAGAACAGGATCAGGAAAAGGATTGCGATCTTGGCCGCCTCGCCGATCCCCAGGAACAGTATCACGATCGGGACAAAGACCACCTTTGGAATGGGATACAGCAAATAGATCAGCGGGGAAAAGATCCGGTTCAATCGTTTGGACCCGCCAATGGCCAGCCCGACCGGGACGGCCAGCAGCACCGATAACATCATCCCCACAAAGACCCTCCAAAAACTGAACGCAAAATGGTTCAGCAGCCCATTTCCCATTTCTTCGAACAGGACGGTGAACACCTTGACAGGGGCAGGCAGGATGGGAAGGTTTACAAGCATGGCCACGATCTGCCAGACAAGCAGCAGCCCGAGGGCAGCCAGAAGAGCATCACGCCGTTTCATAATGCATCTCCTTCCAGAGCAGGTCGCATAAGGCGTGATATTTCGGGCTGCTTCGATATCCGTCCTGGCCCGCACAGGGGTTTTCAAAGACGTGTGGGATTTTGTTGGGGGCTTCCCCCAACAGCAGAATCTTTGCTCCCAGGGCAACCGCTTCTTCGATCGCATGGGTCACGATCACCAGGGTCAAATGCTGCTCGGCACACAGGCTCAGGGTCAGGTTTTGCAGGTCGCCGCGCGTGATCGCGTCCAGCGAGGAGAAGGGCTCGTCCATCAGCAGTAGGTCCGGCTCGAGCGCCAGCGTGCGGGCAATCGCGGTGCGCTGGCGCTGTCCGCCCGAGATCTGGGAGGGAAACTTATCGGCGACTTCCTCGATCCCCAATCGTTCCAGCCAGTAGGAGACGGTGCTGGCAGGCTGAAAATTGACCGGCGTATGCTTTCCGTCCTGGCCATAGAACTTGCGGACGCGCAATCCCAGCTCCACATTTTGCCGGACGGTGGACCAGGGCAGCAGGCCAAAGTCCTGCAGGATCAGCCCACTGCGCGGACGAGGCCGTCTGAGGATCTCTCCCTCAATGGAGATTTGTCCAGCGGTGGGCTGGTTTAGCCCGGCGAGCAAATAGAGCAGGGATGTTTTTCCGCAGCCCGAAGGACCAAGGATTGCCCACGTCCCGCCGCGTGAAATGGTCAGCGAGAAATCCTCAAAAATGGGAGGATGATTGGGATAGGCAAAGGTAATGGAATTTAGGTGGATCATCTCATCGGGTGCCGATCGTGGATCGATAACGGTGTCCGCTTACGGCTGGGGAAGAAGCGAGGCGTTGACAGAATCCTGGTAGGAGACATCGGTCGTCAGAATGCCTTTTTCCTTGAGCCAGCGCAGCGCGTCCTTCCATTCACTTTCCGTGGGCACACCTGCAGCGGGGAACACCGGCGGCTGGTATTTATCGATCAAAGGCGCCGGTACGATCTTTTGTTCACTCAAGACACTTTTATATTTTGCAGGATCTGCATTGAGCAGGGTCGTTGCTTCTTCGATGGCGGCCAGGAAACCCTTGACGGCACCCGGGTCCCGATCGATGACATCCCTGCGGAAGGAGATCACACTAAAGCCGTATTCCGGGTGTTTCGAATCGTCGGCTACGATCCTGCCGCCTTGCCCCACAACAAGCGCCGCGAGCGGATCTGGCATGACGCCAGCCTTCAGCTGACCGGAGGCAAGCAACGCCATGCGGTCGGAGATCTTCGGGACGGCAACAGTTTTGATCTCATCCGCAGTAAAACCGGCCGCCTGCAGGAGACGATCCGTGACGTACTCGATCACCGTGCCCTGCGACACCCCGATCTCCACGCCTTTGAGCCCATCGATGGAGGAGATATCGCTCTTGGGGGAGGCAATGATAAAGAAATGCCCGTTCGATTCCGTGGGTCGCAGCGCATACCGGACCACCTGCATCTGTGGCTTTTCCTTGTTGAAGAGCATGACCGCCAGGGTTTCATTGATCGTCCCATCTGCTCCTCCTGCGGCGAGCAGCTGATCGCGCTCAGGCGCGGAAGAAACGGGAACAAACTCAACGTTGACTCCGTGTTTGGCAAACAGGCCCTCCTGCTGGGCAACATACATGGGCAGCGTATCGATGATGGGCAGGACGGCGATCTTCAAGGCTTTTGATGAGTGATTGGCGGCAGCCTGGGTGGGGCCAGCCGTCCCAGCTTTCGGCGCACACGCAGAAAGAACAAGCAAAAAGCCTAGTATTGTGAGAGCAAATTTTCGGTTCATTGAAATGGGAGTCCTTTCACTGGGCTGATCGCAGCAATTATTCCAAAGGACAATCATACCCGCTAGTGAAGATAATCCGTGTTTCCATGCCAATTCTCACAGAATTTGTCTGAATATCCTCCAGCAGCAGATAAAAAGCTGACTTTTTGCCACGGATTTCGCGAATTTACACAAAATAAGCCGGCCCTTTCCGGACCGGCTTATTTTTCAACTCATAAACCTTTGACAATCTGTGTATTTCGTGACTGATTACGGATTTGGCATGACCAGTTCTATACCATCCGGCGCATACCAATCTGTGGGGTCCGCTGCAACGGTTTGCCCGGCTGCCACGTTGACCGCGATCAGGCTATGGTCATTGCATTCAACGGTTAGTCCGCACAGCACTGCCAGAGAATATCCGCCTGCAAAGGAGCCCGGGGCATAGCTGTATGAGTCTACCTGGCCGGTCCTTCCAGGAACTCCCTGGTAGGGATAGGAAACGATGTAATAGCTGCCGGCAGGCACATCGATGGAATAGGAGCCCTGACCGTATGCAGTGTCTACAAAGTATGCCTTTCCATCGCTCAGGCTGAACAACGCAACGCGCATTCCAGGGATAAATTCGGAAGGATAGGACAAGCGTCCCGTCACTGTTCCACGCTGCTGTCGGTCCTTGATCACTTTGATATCCACGTAGAAGGCCTGTTCCGCTTTATCGCCATATCCAAACAGGGCGCCCGAGGGATTGCGCAGCATCCAGTAGCCAACCTGCCGCCCCAGGGAATCAGGGGCCGTCAGCGTGACGGACACATCCACGTACTGGCCGGGGGCAACGTTACCGGGCAAACGCACGGCTGTTGTGCCACCCATGGATACGCCGCTCGTAAAGACCAGGAAATAATCGGATGTCCACGTGCAGGTGCCTCGATTCTGCAGACGCCAGGTCTTGGTGAAGATGTCACCCGGCCGCAACACCGTCCCATCAGGAATGGTCACATCCTTGATGAATGAGACCCAATCGCAATACCGGACGGCAGTCGCCGTGGGAAGCGGCGTGCTCGTCGCAGGGATGGGCGTGACGCTTGGCAGCACGGAAAGGGTGGGCGTGGGAGATGGCGCATTCTGCGTCATCGCGACCATCGTTTGTGAGACCATGGCCTGCAGCGTGGCAGCCGGATCAGCCTGGGAGGGCTGGCCCTGTCCGAGCAAGGGCATGGCAAAAATGGATACCGGGAGACAGGCCATGATGGCCAGGGCAATAATGCCGAATAAAATCAGGATTCTGTTGGTTGTAAGTTTCATTTTGCACCTCCAATCACTTGTGTTGAAGGGACGAAGATCTTAAAATGAAAGTTCCCCTTAAAAGGCCATGTTACAGAACTGACACAACTGTTACATCAAGAAGATGGGCTGAGACACGAATGAGTTTCGAACCATCCAAAGGGCGCGGTGCTTATGAAGCAGACTCTGAATGGATCGATCCGGCACCGTGGCCCCGAAAAATACCGGCGGCTTTCCGGTTGCGTTCCCCTGCCTGGCCGCCAGGATTTCGGAATGATGGAAAAACAAGGTTAACAACTGTTGACTTGATTAACAAATCCTTGAACTACGGGTACAATACAGTCCAACATATTCTTTTCCCCACCTGGAATGGTGGGTACCTCAAGCTAAAAGGAGAACTCCCCATGTTTCATACCATCATCATCGTCGGCAACGTAGGCAAGGATCCTGAAATGCGCTATACCCCTTCAGGCCAGGCCGTTACATCCTTCTCTGTGGCAACCAATCGGCAATATACGACCGGGAACGGCGAGCAGGTAAAGGAGACCATTTGGTTTCGCGTTACCACCTGGGGCAAGCAGGCCGAAGTCTGTAACCAGTACATCAAGAAAGGCACGAAAGTCCTAATCGAAGGCAGGCTCACGCCCGACAAGGCAACCGGTGGACCGCGTATCTGGACCAAGCAGGATGGCTCGGCAGGCGCCTCTTTCGAAGTGACTGCCAGCACCGTTCGCTTCCTGTCCTCGCGCGGCGAGGGAGGCGAGGGTCCTATGATGGGCAGCATGGAAGGCGCCGAGATCCCGGCCGAGGACGATATCCCCTTCTAGGGATGGCAGGTGGCTCCGGCCACGGAGGATGTGCTGCCGGACCCCTGAATTTGCTGGACTAGAGGACTGTAACTCATGACAACCCCAGAGCAACCCGCCGGACCAAAAATCAATGTTCCCGAGGGGACACAGCCTGTCTACGCCAACCTGGCCCGCATTTCACATTCGCCGGCCGATATCGTCATCGATTTCGCACATATCCTGCCTGGCGAAGGGATTGCCAACATCCAGTCGCGCATTGTCATGAGCCCGCTCAGCGCAAAGCTTTTGTTGCGTGCGCTGACCGAAAATCTTGCACGGTATGAAGCAGCCTTTGGAGAGATTGCCGTGCCGGGAAACAATTCACTTGCCGAAAATCTATTCCGTCCTCATCATCCACCTGAGCCCCCGAAGGAATAGGAAAGCACCATTATTCTTATTGAAGTGAGAGTGCCATGCAAAAACTTGAGGGTATTACCAACCAGATTCGTGAGAATTTCGATGTGCTCACAAAATTACGTGACCAGGCGCTCACGGAAGCACGTCAGCTGACGCGATCGTGCTCGCTGGCCATCCGCGCTGTGCACCGCGACGATCACTCCGTCATGGAGGGACATCTCAACGATGCGCGCTACCTGGCAAACAAGCTTCGTGAAGAGCTTACGAACCATCCCTCCCTCTATTTCACGGGATACACCCAGGATGCCCTTAAGGAATTTGTCGAGGCTAACGTCACGTGTGCCTTGATCCGCAACCAGCCGCTCCAAACCCCCGACGAGCTGCAGGTG
>JBLMZU010000474.1:0-9618 GCA_050258995.1 Bacteroidota bacterium | reverse complement strand
GTCCATGTAAAGAGGCGAGGCGGCGATGTCTGTCACAGGGCCGGTCACACCCTCCACCGTCCCGGCAACGACCCGGATCTTCACACCATCCTTTTCATAAGTTGGAATGGTGGCCGCCGTCACCTCCTGGTAGCGTGGCTCCGACATCTTCAGGTGCGACGGCAGGTTGACCCACAACTGGAAGCCGTAGATGTTGCCGCTCGGGCCGCGGCGGGGCATTTCCTCGTGCAGGATGCCGCGCCCGGAGCTCATCCACTGCACGTCGCCGGGACCGATGGTGCCCTGGTTGCCCAGGCTGTCGCGGTGGTGGGTGGCGCCTTCGAGCATGTAGGTGACGGTCTCAATGCCGCGGTGGGGATGGTAGGGAAAGCCGCGCAGGGGCCCTTCCAGGGGATCGTTAAAGGCAAAATGGTCGAAGAGCAGGAAGGGATCGAATTCGTTGCTGACCCGTGGTGCGATCGAGCGGCGCAGCTTGACGCCCGCACCCTCGATGGCGATCTGCGGTTCGATGATTCTGGAAATGGTTCTTAAGTTGTTCATGTGCGTATAGACGGTGTAAAGGAGAGAAATATTACCCAACGGCTTACGTTGGGTCTCATAGGAAGGCCATTGACGGACCGGCACTTCCAAAAACCAGCCGTTGGCATAAGAATGAATACCCTGCAAGGGCGAGCGAGCCTAAGGATTTTTCGGGAATTTGGATTTGGAATGGTCTGCTTCACCGCCCGGTAATCGTGACATTCAAGTCAAAAGTCGATGCCGGTGCGACATCCTTTTCAAAGGGCCGGTAATACAGGAGCCTGAGCTTGGTGCTTCCAGCCTCTGCCGCTTCGAACTGGAATGTGGTCCGGCCAGCACTCCCCACCAGGTTGCTGGATGGCTCATACACCGGATTCCCGATCGGGCGCAGGATCTGCGAATCTGCACGATCGATTTCCCACTGGAACCCCGTGGTTGGATTGTCCAGCAGGGAGATCACCAATATATCCTGGACGCGCAGGTCGATCGAAGCGCCTGAATCTTTTTCGGTCAACTGTTTTTTTTCTGGCATTGAATTCGATCCTGCTTTCACACAACGGAAAATGGATATTACTTCGATTGTAATATATTTATTCGTTCAACATGTTTCCAAAGCTGGGGTGGGTGCTTGCACCACCTCAGCTTTGTTGGATCGATAGCGCTGTTTATTTAGATGCCAAACTGGTTGGAATCCACCCAGTCATCCTTGAGCAGCGTCCACCAGTCCGTGGCGGTCCCTCTCAATAGATATTCATAAGGTAGGTATCCGTATCCGGCCTCGCCCCAGCCGGTGCCCCACGAATTCCGTATGATAAAGGCGCCGGTGGTCTGCGGGCCATTGGCGTTGGGATTTTGTATGACCATGTTGTCATCATAACCAATGGCGACGATGGCGTGTCCGCCTACGACTTGTTCTCCCGAGGCTGGAAATGGAATTTTTCCAGTTGCAGCGGTCTGTGGTGAACTGAGCGAGGAGTAGCAGGTGAAGCCGAACATGGATGGCCAGCCGGCAGCCAGCCAGGTTTTTAACCGGGCTAACAGTTCCGGTCGCTGGGTTCCCGGAGGATCGTAGCGGAAATAGCGGACCGCCTGGTAGTTTTCGGCGAACGCATATACAAAGGCACTGGGCTCCATGTCAAAGTTGGCGATATCATACGGCCAGTATTTTTCGGGAGGCGCGCCAAATAATGCCAGCGCTCCCATTGCTGCGCGTAGAGTGCCGCCACTGTCGCCGCTCCAGCCCAGCAACTCTCGTGTTACCTTGTAAACGAACAGGCGGGAGTGGTCGATATAATTTCCACACGCCTGGCGCTCAAAATACTCCAGAAGGCCCACGGTGGCATTGGCCGTGCATGAGCCGAGCTGTCCCTGATCTTCAATAGGGGAACAGCGGACGCGAAAGTCCACACACACCGGTAACTTCGCTGGTGCCGCAGGACTGGCGACCCCCATTTTTCTTGCACTGGCTTTGATCGTTCTTATCCCCTTTGCTTTTGCCTTCGGCTCTTCCGTTTCCACCGTATAATCACGAAAATCAGGGAGATCCCTGAACCAGCCCGTTGCATACTTTAATTCAGCCATGGTATTGTCTCCTTCTGATCCAACCAAGTTGGTCGATCCAAATTCTCGTCTAAGATTGCCGGACATCAACCCGGATGCTGCCTGTCCATTCCAAGATCATTGTCTGTTGTCATTGATCATCCAAGAGATTCTTGATCGTCGATTGTCCTATCTCCTCTCTACGGTTTTATGACAGCCGAAACCGTGCCATGTTGTTTACGATGCATCTCGTCGCGTTTGGTATAAGATGCGAAGCAGATTGTCAGGGTCGGAACCGGATCAGTCCATGTCTGCGGGCCGCTGCCAGCGCGTGGAGTTTCCCCGATCCTGGAACAGATGGATGGGCAGGGATTGCGGACAGCTCATATGTACGGCTGTACCTGCTCCGGTTTTGTAAATGAGGCGAAGATCGCCCGGCAGATGGATCTCTCGATTTTCCATACCCTTGTTTGTTCATCCAGTAAGCGTTACTGCAATTTCCCGGTTTCTCTAATGCCTGTAAATTTTTGTTGTTTGAAATCGTTTATTGTTTGTTTACCACACCTAAAAAAGGAAACGAAAGCCTGACGGAAGGTTTCGTTCCAATGCCTGCCAGGATCCTTTAAACGAACGGATGTAAAGTGAGTGGTCCTGGTGCGTGGTTCCGTTGACTTGAATCGGATATTTTATTAGTGATATAGTAGCACTTCCCTTTGGTGAATTCAAGCACCGTTTGCTTAAGTTAAGATAATAGTTTGTAGGGAAGGACGGGGGCGGGAAAGGAAAGCAAGGTAAACAAATGAATTTGTCTGAACTGCAGTGGCGCGGGAGACAACCGAGTAAAACAGCGTGACCGATAAGGAGCAGAATTCCGCCCGGCAACACGTTGGGCCCTTTCGATTAAAAGGCATCCATCCTACCTCTGGACGGATGATATCTCCAAACCTGTTGGGATATGCCCGGTTACCCGGGAATCCTGTAGCCCAAGAGACTTGATTTTGGGTAATATTTTTCGTTTACCTCGAAAACCATCGTCTCAGGATTCTGCTGGTTGCCTCCCAGAAGGAGCAGATCCTTTTCCGTTTCTTCCAGATAAAAGCCGACATGGCCTGAACCGGCGGATCCCGCCCGTTGGAGGACAACGATGCAGCCGCGTCGCGGCACCTTGGTCGGGACGCCCCAGGTCAGCCAGGAGCGGGCAAGTGCATTTTCGGTCCCGGTGTAGCCGGCCTGCTTCAGGCACCAATTGACGAAGGCGGAACACCATGGGGTCTCGTCTTTTGAGCGGGTCAGGGTGTCGAGGTTTTTGGTTGCGTGAAGATATTCCAGCACACAAGGATTATCCCCCGCTCCCGGGATCTCCTGGACGCCTTTCTCCTTTTCGGCGAACTCCATCCATGCGAAATCTTCCCCCTGCGGTGGGATGTACGGGACATTGATGAGATATTTTTTGGACACCCAGCCGTCCAGATCCTGGAAGAGGACCCTGACCCACTCCTTTGTTTCGTTTTCGCCCAGGCGCCTGATGACCGCACCTTTGCTCAGCGAGCCAATTTTTTTCGCGGACGCGGAGGGACTCTCGCGAACATTGAGGGAACTGACGGCGACCCGAAAATCATCTGTTTCAGTGATCATGTCCGATCCTCCTGTCATTGCATCCTTTTCATATTACTACGCCGATCTCCTTTCATCAATACGTTTATAAAAAATGTTATCGGCGAACACCCGGCGTAGGAAATGAATCATTCCGGGAAAGGACTCACGGAATATCCCACGGATGTACCAGTTGTTTTGTAATGTACTGTGTTTTACAGGACCTGTAGGAAGCCGGTGTACGCCAATCGGGCGCTGGCCGTTCTCCACACCCGTTGACCTGCCATCCCACGATGCAGCTTTATCTGTTGAGCGGACTTTCAACGGGGATCAGATGACAGTGCCGGAGAAATCAGGTACATTTTATTATGCGTCCCTGCAGGTGTTTTTGATGGCTGCCATGCCTTTGCGTGGAGGAAATTTTCCCGGTTCGCAGGCAGGCAACGTCCTTGAATCGTTCCCAGAAATCACATGGAGATAACATGATCACGAATATTCCCGTTGGCGCGAAAGTCATTTGTTCGGATGGCAAGGAAGGCCAATCTTCGGCTGTGGTGGTGGACCCTGCCACAAAGGTACTTACATATGTGGCCGTCGTCGAGAAGTCTCTGCTGCGCGGGGAGGAGCGTCTGGTCCCGATCGATAGGGTGGAGAAGACCACCCGGGACACCATTTATCTGAACTGCACGCTTGAGGAGGTCCTGCAGATGCCCGCCTTTACCCGCACCCGCTATATGGAGATCGACAACGGCGAGGCAGGCTATGCCTACAGCACTCCCTATATGAGCATGCATTCCGACATGGGATTGGATGTGCCGCCGCACTATGTCACCGTGCAGGACCAGCTTCTCCCGGAGGGGGACGTTGCCGTCCAGCGCGGCATGCGGGTGGAGGCAACAGATGGGCCGGTGGGCGAAGTGGGCGAGCTGTTGATTGACCCGGCCACACGGGTGGTGTCACACTTCCTGCTGATGAAAGGCCATCACTGGGGCAAAAGGGAGATCGCCATCCCGGTCTCCGAGATCGAGCGGGGCGATGCGGATACGATCTACCTGAAGACCGACAAGGCCAGGATTGAGCAGCTTCCCTCGCTGCCCCTCAACCGGTCGTGGAATGAGGTCTATGCCACCGAGCTCGAGCTCATGGTCTGGACCTACTCAGGTAAGGACCAGGCACAAAAGGCGCTGGAGCAGGTCCAGGAATTAAGTCAGAAGTTCAACATGGAGCTGCTGAACACGACTGTGCTGGAAAAGGATGAGAAGGGCAATACTCACATCCAGGAGCATAAAAAGGCGCCTACCAAGCGGCGGGTGGCGATCGGTATCGCACTGGGTGGGCTGGCCGGGCTGGTGATCGGGCCGGTCGCCCTGGTTGCCGGGGCGATCGCCGGGGCCGCGGCCGGGAAGAAATCCGAGAAGAAAGTGGAGGTCGGCTTTTCGCAGGAAAAACTGCGCAAGCTGGACGAGTCCCTGCCGGCCGGTGGATCGGCGCTGATCGTGCTGGCCGAGCACCGCTGGTTCAACACGCTCCAGGTGGAGATGGCCTCTTCCGGCGGGCAGCTGATCCACGAGCGGCTCTCGGAGCTTTCGTATGAGGACCTGGCGAAAAAATTGGAGACCGAAACGGAAAATCCCTAGGGTGAGACCCTCCCGTAGGTTTTACAGGCTTGAAAATCCTTGACCTGGTGTGAAAAACCTTCGGGACGGTCGTTGAAGAGAGGGTAGAATAGCATCCATCAATCCACAACGAGGCATCTCATGAATACTGATATCCCGCTTACCCGCTACGCATGGCTGTCCATTGCAGCAGCCATTGTCACCATCCTGATGAAAACAGCTGCCTACCTGATCACGGGGTCCGTGGGTCTGCTGTCGGATGCGCTGGAATCGACTGTCAACCTGGCATCTGCAATCGTGGCCCTGCTTGCCCTCCGGGTAGCCAGCCGGCCGGCGAACGACGAGTTTACCTTTGGTTATTCCAAGGTGGAATATTTCTCGAGCGGCTTTGAAGGCGGAATGATCCTGGTGGCCGCGGTGGCGATCATCATGAGCGCCCTGCCACGCTTGGTGAATCCTCAGCCACTGGAGCAGGTGGGCCTGGGCTTGATCATCTCTGTGGCTGCCTCACTGATCAACCTGGCGGTCGCCCTGGTGCTGCGGCGCGCCGGGAAGCGTTATAACTCCATCACCCTGGAAGCCGATTCGAAACACTTGATGACCGACGTATGGACCACGGCCGGGGTGCTGATTGGGATCGTCCTGGTCTCGCTGACCGGTTACCTGCGGCTTGACCCGCTCATCGCGCTGGCAGTGGCGGTCAACATTATCTTCACCGGATACCGGCTCATTATCCGCTCCGGCCGCGGCTTGATGGACATCTCCCTGCCCGAGCAGGAGCTGCAATCGGTCCGCACCATCCTGGATACCTACAAGGAACAGGGCGTAGGCTTCCATGCCCTGCGGAGCCGCCAGGCCGCGGCCCGCAAATTCCTGGTGGTACACCTGCTCCTGCCCGGCCAGTGGACCATTGCCCAAGGCCACAAACTGGCCGACCAGATCGAGACGCAGGTCAGCAATTCCCTCCCCAACTCCACCATCGTCACCCACATCGAGCCGGCGGAGGACCCGCTTTCGCTGCAGGATGCCACGCTGGATCGGACTACGAATCCCTAGACGGAAACCAATCACAGAAACAGTATTCCAAACAAATCTGGCGCCAGGTACCCGGCGCCAGATTTTCTTTACAAATTCATGGCTGGATCAGCCAGGTCTTATCTGTGACCAAATCACCCACCTGGCCCCCGGCGATCCAGACACGGCCATCTGATAACTTGATGCTCGTGGCAAGAAAGCCTGGCTCCGGAAGCTGCCCGATGACCGACCATTGTTCGATGGAAGGATTAAACACTTCGATTTCATGAACATAAGAGTCCGAGGTCCAGCAGCATTCATAGTCACGAGAGCCACCGGCTGCAACGATCAGACCGTTGGATAATGTGTCCAATATAAAACCATAGCGTGCCTGTGACATGGACGGGACCGGTCTCCATAGATTTGTATCTGGATCGTAAATCTCAACAGCATCAGATATGGATGGAGGATCGCTTCCGATCACAATCCCACCTGCGACCAGCACTTTTCCGTCTGGAAGCTTAGCCGACTTCGCCAGGGCCCGCGGGTAATTCATGGGACCGGTCCTGGTCCAGGTATTCTCTTGTGGATCATAGACCAGGGCAGTACCATCGCCGGGGATTTTGTTATTGTCTGTATTGCCTCCGGCCAGGAGCACTTTTCCATTATTTAAATTCTGTGTGGTCTGGCCACCCCGGTCTTCTGCAAGCGGCGAAGCATCCATCCATCTATTTGTCCCGGGATCGAAGGTCTCGACTTTTTCCGTACAGATGCCGCTGCCAATACAGCCGCCCACAACCAGGACCCGGCCATCCTGCATCAACGTCGCAGTATGGGAGGTGCCATGAGGATATCGGGGAGGAATGACCGTCCAGACATCCAGCTTTGGGTCGTAGATTTCTGCATCGCCGAGCCACTGGTCAGGCAGGTTATATCCACCGACCACCAGGATTCTTCCATTTGGCAGCAGGGTGGCAGAATGATCGTGTCGAATGGTATGCAAGGGTGCCGCCCAGCTGCTTGTACCTGTGGATGGATCGATGATCTCTTCGTCCAATGCGAAGTCGTCCCCTTCCACACTGCCTCCGACGATCAGGATCTTTCCATTTTCGAGGCGGGTGGCAGTATGCCGGGTGCGGGGTATGGCCATGGAAAACCCGGGGTTCACCGTTCCAGGCAGTATTGGCATGGGAGCAGCCGTAGGCTCCATCGGCTTGGATGGCTCGAAAGGAGATGCAACCGGAACAATTGGCGGAGATACTGCGGTGGTGGTCGGGATTCCTGTGGCGATCCCATCCACGGTCTGGGTCGACCCCACCGGTTCGCCGCTGGCTTCGCTTGGCGGAATGGCCTGGCAGGAAGCTAATAGGACTCCCAGGACGACGAGCATTTTGAACAGCCTTCTGGCTTGCATGGCACACCTCCGCAATGTAATACGACAATGTCATGATCCCATGGAGGTCTATTGATAATGATATCCACCGCTGCCGATAAGCAAGTTGATTATATGACAGATTGTCCCAGCCAAGGCGGGTGTTAAGCCGAAGGAGAAGATCGATCTGTCTCTATTTCGTCCATTCACTCCGCTGGTTCGTCCAGGGAAAGGGGAGGGAAGGGACCGGCAGCCCCAGCGCCCGGCAGATCGGTTCCCATCCCTGGGAGGCATGCCATTCCAACAGGCGATCTGTAGGAGCATTTCTTCTCACTTCGGCATTGTGGCGCTCATAGGCGGCTTTCATCGTGGCCGGGTCATCCCAGTGCTTCGTCCCGGTAAAGCGCTCGAGCAGGTCCACCAGGCCGCGGCCCTCGGTCCAGCCGGGGGAGAGGGCCATGCGCGCATAGGGGAGGATCGTCTCATTCACGCTTTGCCACCAGGTCCCGGCGCTGTCCCGCAGGGAGAGCAGGATCAACGCGCCCGGGTTGGCGCGGCTCAGCTCCTGCCAGAACATCGAGGCCGGCCAGTCCACGGAAGCGACGTAACCGTCCAGAAGTGCCTCGAGACTCTGCGTATCTCCGCCCATTACGCGGTTCCAGCCTTCGCCGAGCTCGAAAGGATGCCCGGGGATCGAGCGCATATGGTAGCAGCGTCCACCCAGGAGCTGTTCCAGGGCGATCTGCAGGGATTGTGTACCGGTCCGGGGCAGGCCGGCCCCGATCACTCGCAGGTTCATGCTGCGAGCCTCATGGCTGGAACTGCGGGTTGCTTCCCGGTCCCAGCGACAGGACGGGCTGGCCTGTCTGGGCGGAGTAGATCTCGACGGTCGGGTTCGGGTCCTGGAAGCCGCCCTGGAAGTGGGAGGCCGCGATCAGGGTGCCGGTGCGGTCCACGCTGATCTCGTAAAAGAAGCCGGGGATGATGGTCCGCTCGCTGCCGTCGAGGCCGATGATCGAGATCTGGGGCCCCGCAACGGACTGACCCGGGGTGGGGCTGTTGAGGTTGCAGTCCACCACATTGCCGTGGGCCAGGATGGCGCGGCTGTCCGGGAGCCAGGCGTAGGTGAGGGCCAGGTGATAGCGATCCTGGCTGGTGTCGACAAAGGGCTGCAGCGATGGGCTGATCAGGGTTTGCTGGTTGCTGCCGTCGGCGTTACTCACATAATAGGCGCCAGGCGAGGCGCAGGCATTGTAATGATAGGAGGTGGAAAAGGCCAGCTTTGTTCCATCCGGCGAGAAGCGCAGGTCATAGGGCAGGCGCCCGCCTTCGAACGGCTTCGTCCCGGGCAGGGGCGTTCGTGTGCCGCTGCCGTCCAGTGCCAGATATTCAAGCGTGAAGTTCGTATTGCCGGAGGCGCCGAGGTTATCCCGGCTGGTGCCGGCGACCACCAGGGATCCGCCGTCCGGTGTAAAGACCGGCCGGCCCCAGGCGTAGTTCTTCTCGAAGGTCAGCTGGCGGGGGGCAGGATTGTCAATGGTTGTCACAAAGATATTCTCATCGGGATACGTCCCACCGATATAGGCGATCGACTTGCTGTACGGCGACCAGGCCGGCGCGCTGCCGGGACCCAGGTCGGTGGGGGAGCTTTGGCCGAGCGCAAAGATATAGAACAGGTGCGGCTGGCCCGTCGCCGAGGAAACGAAGGCCACCAGCTCGCCGGACGGGGACCAGGCCAGGTCCATGACCTGGTCGTTTTGCCCCGCGACCGTATACTGCGTGGTGCCGCCCTGCACCCCGTTGGTCACGTCCGTCACCAGGAGCTGTCCACCGTTGTTGACGTAGGCCAGGAACTGCGGGCCTGGCTGGGCCGGTGGGGTGACAGTGGCTGCAGGGGTCTCAGATGCGACGGCGGGCGGGGTCATCGTGGGGGCTTCGCTGGGGACAGGCAGGGTAGCCGTGGAC
>JBLMZU010000473.1:0-7249 GCA_050258995.1 Bacteroidota bacterium | reverse complement strand
ACCCCATCATCTGCGACACCTTCGTGATCGCGGCTGTCAACGTCGTCTTCCCGTGGTCGATGTGCCCCATCGTCCCCACGTTCAAATGCGGCTTGCTTCGATCATACTTTGCCTTCGCCATTGATGAATCTCCTTATAACAATGAAAAACAGTTTGTTTTTATTATTTCAATATTTCTTGTGCTACGGTTTGTGAGACCGGCGCATAGTGATCAAATTCCATATTGAACACACCGCGTCCCTGTGTTGCAGAGCGAAGCTGTGTTGCGTAACCAAACATTTCAGCGAGCGGGACCAAAGCCCGGATGGCCTGCGCATTGCCAGGGCGGACTTCCATGCCCTGGATCAGGCCGCGGCGGCTGTTGATCTGCCCCATAACGTCGCCCAGATATTCCTCCGGTACGACGACTTCAACCTTCATCATCGGCTCGAGCAGAATGGGAGCACCCCTATGGACACCTTCCTTGAAACCCATCGAAGCGGCAAGCTTGAACGCCATTTCGCTGGAGTCAACTTCATGGAACGAGCCATCGAACAAAACAATTTTCAAATCAACAACCGGGTAGCCAGCCAATACACCACTTTCCGATGCTTCCCGGAAGCCTTTTTCAATTGGTGAAATGTATTCCTTGGGAATGGAGCCGCCCACGATCTTATTTTCAAAGACAATACCACTACCACGCTCGCCGGGCTCCATGGAGAAGACCACATGACCATATTGACCATGTCCACCGGATTGCTTGGCATACTTGTAATTGACTTCCTTCACCGACTTGGTAATGGATTCGCGGTAGGCAACCCGTGGAGCACCCACATTTGCCTGAACTTTGAATTCACGCAGCAAGCGGTCAACGATGATATCGAGATGAAGCTCACCCATCCCGCGGATAATGGTCTGCCCGGTGGTTTCATCGGAATTGACCCGGAAGGTGGGGTCTTCTTCAGCCAGCTTGCGAAGGGCCTCGCCCATCTTTTCCTGATCAGCAGAGCTCTTTGGTTCAATGGCAATGGAGATGACTGGTTCAGGAAATGTAATACTTTCCAGCATCAGCAACTTGGTATCACACAGAGTATCCCCGGTAAAGCTCTCTTTGAAACCAAGAACCGCGCCGATATCCCCCGCACGGACTTCCGTAACATCCTCGCGATGATCGGCATGCATGCGGATCAGGCGCCCGATGCGTTCCTTCTTCCCTTTGGTGGAGTTCTGCACAGTCTGTCCCTGGCTAAGTACGCCGGAATAAATGCGGACATATGCCAGGCGACCGACATAAGGATCGGTCACGATCTTGAAGACCAGGGCACTCAGGGGAGCGTTGTCTTCAGCAGGAAGCTCGATGATCGCATCATTGTTCTTCGGATCGGTTGCCTTGACCGCCGGAACATCCGCCGGAGAAGGCAGGTAGTCGATCACAGCATCCAGGAGAACCTGGACACCTTTATTCTTCAGCGAAGAACCGGCAAAGCAGGGATAGGCCTTGTTTGCAAGCACGCCCTTGCGAAGAGCGACCTTCATCTCATCGACGGTGATCTCCTCCCCTTCCAGGAACTTCATGATCAGGTCGTCGTCGAGCTCGGCGATCTTTTCCACCATGTGACGGCGGGCTTGCTCGGCTTCTTCCTTCAGGTCAGCTGGTATTTCCACGACCCTGGGTTCCCGGCCGAGGTCATCCTCATAGATGGTCGCCTGCATGGAAAGCAGATCGATTACACCGCGGAAGGTTGCTTCGAAGCCGATCGGAACCTGCATGGGAATTGGGTTGGCGCCCAGTCGATTTTTGATGGATTCGATCGTGCGCTCATAAGAAGCACCCACACGATCCATCTTATTGACAAAACAAATGCGTGGAACTCCATAGCGGTCCGCCTGACGCCAGACGGTTTCACTCTGGGGTTCCACACCCTGGACTGCGTCAAACACCACCACGCCGCCATCCAAAACACGGAGGGAGCGCTGGACTTCGGCGGTGAAGTCAATGTGGCCTGGAGTATCAATTAAATTGAACTGGTACCCCTTCCATTCGGCGGAAACGGCAGCGGACACAATGGTAATGCCGCGCTCGCGTTCCTGGACCATCCAGTCGGTGACGGTGGTGCCGTCATCGACGGAGCCGATGCGATGGGTTTTACCGGTATAGAACATAATACGCTCGGTAGTTGTCGTTTTACCAGCGTCAATGTGGGCAATAATCCCAATATTTCGATACTTTTCGAGCGGATACTCACGAGCCATTCTAAAAGACTACCTTTACTCTTCCACTAAAATTGATTAAACACGGTAATGGGAAAAGGCGCGGTTGGCCTCTGCCATTTTATGGGTTTCGTCACGCTTGCGGATCGCAGCGCCGGTTTCGTTAAAGGCGTCGATCAATTCACCGGCCAGCTTTTCCGAGAATGATTTGCCGGAACGATCACGGGCCGCAGACAAAATCCAGCGGAGCGCCAGGGTGGTGCGGCGATCCTGGGAAACTTCCATTGGTACCTGGTAGGTGGCGCCACCCACACGGCGGGGACGCACTTCCATGACCGGGGACACATTTTTCAACGCGCCCTCAAAAACATCGATCGGATTCTTTTCGGTGCGCGCCTGGATCAGGTCCATGGCATCATAGATCAAGCCGGTGGCAGTGCTCTTCTTGCCGCGCTTGAGGATGTGCTGGACCATGGTCTGGACATGGACGCTGTTATAACGGATGTCGGGAAGGATCTCCCGCTTCTCTGGTTTTGCTCTACGCATGCTTGATTACTCCATCAACTCTTCGGGCGCTTCGCGCCGTATTTTGATCGGCCCTGCTTACGATTGGCAACGCCGGTTGTATCCAATGAACCGCGAACGATGTGATAACGAACGCCTGGCAGATCCTTCACACGACCGCCGCGGACGAGCACCACGGAGTGCTCCTGCAGCTGGTGACCCTCACCCGGGATGTACGCAGTGACTTCGATACCATTCGTCAGGCGTACACGGGCGATCTTGCGCAATGCTGAGTTCGGCTTCTTGGGTGTCATGGTACGCACGACGGTACAAACACCACGCTTCTGCGGCGCGCCCTTGTCCTGACGGACACGGCGCTGCTTGTTGGAATTCAACGTGTACTGCAGAGCCGGGGCCTTGCTTTTTGCTTTTTTGTTTTTGCGTCCTTTGCGGACCATTTGATTGATTGTCGGCACAATCAGCCTCCGATTAGTAGTTTCTTCACAATGATTTTGGCAAGAAATGAGGCCATCTCAATCTTACTGATGGCCTCATTTGTAGTGCCATGCCTTGTAGCGGGATTATCGCCGCTTATTATTTTTGGCAACGGAGGATGATTTTATCACCTCCGTTGCACACCGTCAAGATTACTGCTTGGTAATCAGGTTATTTCCAATGCCGAGCAAGCCTGTATCAAGCTTCGGTGGATGTTGTTTCTCTTCATCCTTGCCAAACCTGACCACGTCACCGCCTTCGTTGATCGCTTCAACCGCCAGACCCAGCGACTGCAGTTCCTTGACCAACACCCGGAAGGATGCCGGGATACTCGGTTCCTCGATCGGCTCACCCTTTACGATGGCTTCATAGGTATTGACACGGCCCTGCACATCATCCGATTTGACAGTCAGCATTTCCTGGAGGATGTAAGCGGCGCCATAGGCTTCAAGCGCCCACACTTCCATCTCACCAAAGCGCTGCCCACCGAACTGGGCCTTACCGCCCAAAGGTTGCTGCGTGACCAGGCTATATGGGCCCGTGGAACGGGCATGGACCTTGTCCTCCACCAGGTGGTGAAGCTTCAGAACGGTCATTACCCCGACGGTCACAGGCTGGTCATAGGGAATACCGGTCTTGCCATCGCGCAGGGTTTGCTTGCCAAGGGTCGGTATCGGGTGCCCGGTCGCCGCCATGACTTCCTGGGCCACCTCATGAATACGAGCCTCTGCGATCCTGCCGCCATGACCTTCACTTTCGATCCAAAGCCGCAGGCAGGCGCTGATCGCAGCCGTGTCATACTGTTCGCGGGTTTGCGGATCAGGATTCTGCGGATGGAAGATTGTGTCGGGATCGTAATCCCGGTCACGCAGCCACTCAGAGGCGGCGGCAAAGCGGGCGTAATCCTGATCACTCAGATCATAAGGATCGTAGCCGCGATCACCCAGCCACTGCTCGAGGTAGAGGCGGCGCACTTCATTATCGTCCTGAATGGATTCGGGGTCATATTCCTGTTGCTTCAGCCAGTCCCAGGCAGAACCGGCCGCTTCCTTCCAGGCCTGATCGACAATCCAGGCGCGGGCGAGCTCGGCCTCGATCTCGGCTTCGGTGGCGCCGTCGAACACAGGGGTGACAGCGCGATAGCCAAGTCGCTTCGCAGCCCAGCCAAGGTGGACTTCCAATACCTGACCGATGTTCATACGACCGGGAACGCCGAGCGGGTTCAAAATAATGTCCACCGGGGTGCCATCCTCGAGGAACGGCATATCCTCCACAGGGACGACCTTCGAGACCACGCCCTTGTTTCCATGGCGGCCGGCCATCTTGTCGCCTGCGGTCAGCTTGCGGCGCTGGGCAACCGAGACACGGACCATCATGTCCACACCGGCAGAGAGGTCTGAATTCTCTTCGCGGGTAAAGACCTTTACGTCGACAACCTTGCCGCGCTCGCCGTGAGGCATGCGCAGGGAGGTGTCCTTCACATCACGGGACTTCTCACCGAAGATCGCCCGCAGAAGGCGCTCCTCCGGCGTCAGTTCCTTTTCGCCTTTGGGCGTGATCTTGCCCACCAGGATATCGTTCGGACCGACTTCGGCGCCGATGCGGATGATCCCGTTCTCGTCGAGATCCTTGATGGCATCTTCGCCGACATTGGGGATGTCGCGTGTGATCTCCTCGGGCCCCAGCTTGGTGTCGCGGGCTTCCACTTCATATTTCTCAATATGAACCGAGGTAAAGCGGTCCTCCTGGACGAGGCGTTCAGAGATCAGGATCGCGTCTTCGAAGTTACCGCCCTCCCAGGAGAGGAAGGCCACGACCACGTTCTGGCCGAGGGCCAGCTGCCCGCTCTCGGTGGAGGAAGAATCGGCGATAATGTCACCCTTCTTGATCTTCTGGCCTTTAACAACCGCGGGGCGCTGGTCGATGCAGGTACTCTGGTTGGAGCGCTGGTACTTGCGCAGCGCGTAGGTATGGATTCCACCGCGTTCCTTGACCGTAATGGAGTTGCCGGTTACAGAGGTCACCTCCCCGTCGGCATCGGCCACCACCACCTGGCCGGAGTCGAGGGCGGCGTGATATTCCATGCCGGTGGAGACGAGCGGGATCTCAGGTCGAACCAGCGGAACCGCCTGGGCCTGCATGTTCGAGCCCATGAGCGCACGGTTGGCATCGTCGTGCTCGAGGAACGGGATGAGAGCGGCGCTGATACCGACGACCTGGTGCGGAGCAACGTCCATGTAGTCGACCGAATCGGGATTCGAAAAGATGAATCCGGAGTGATATCGGCAGGACACACGATCGCGCACAAAGTGGCGCTCCTCCGTCAGGGGAGCATTTGCCTGGGCGATCACATATTTATCCTCTGCATCGGCAGAGAGATAATCAAACTGGTCTGAGACGAACGGAACAATGCTGACGGGTGTGGCGGTCTTGGCGATCCGCTTCATCATCTTGGCGTCGATGGCTTCGCCGCTCTTGAACAGCACTTCTCCCGTCTTGGGGTCAGTGACATTTTCGCGCAGAATCTGGCCTTCGAGACGCTCATCCTCGGCTTCCATGACGCGGAAAACCTTGCGATACGGGGTCTCTATAAAGCCATATTCGTTGACACGTGCAAAGGATGCCAGGCGTCCGATCAAACCGATGTTCGGACCTTCAGGCGTCTCGATCGGGCAGATTCGTCCGTAGTGCGAGTGGTGCACGTCGCGAACGTCAAAGCCGGCGCGCTCACGGCGCAGACCGCCAGGACCCAGGGCAGAGAGCGTGCGCTTGTGACGCAGCTCGGCCAGCGGGTTGGTCTGGTCCATGAACTGGGAAAGCTGGGAGGAGCCGAAGAACTCGCGCAGGGCAGCCACGACCGGCCGGATGTTGACCAGCGTCACCGGGGAGAGCTGCTCCTGGTCGCGGATGGACATGCGCTCCTTGATGACGCGCTCCATGCGGCGCAGGCCGATGCGGAGCTTGTTCTGGATCAGCTCACCCACCGTCTTGACGCGGCGGTTGCCGAGGTGATCGATATCGTCGGCCGGCTCGACACCGTTATTGATCTGGATCATGCGGCGCAGCAGGCGGATCACGTCCGACTTGGTCACCGTACGGTGCGGGATCGGGACATTCAGGTCGAGTTTCTGATTCAGCTTGTAGCGGCCGACGCGCTCAAGGTCATAGTGGCGCTGGTCGAAGAGCTGCTCCTCGAGAAACTGGCGGGCGTTATCCAGCGTAGCCGGGTCGCCCGGGCGCATCTTCTTGAAGAATTCGATCAGGGCCGCTTCGGCAATGGTTTGATTACCAGAGAGGTCCCATTCGGGCTCCTGCTTGAGGGTGGAGGCCATGAAGAGGCGTTCCGGGTTGTTATCCACATCCTGGAACAGGGACAGCAGCTCCTCGTCCGAGCCGGTCTTCAACGGCCCGTCCTTGATACCGTCGTCGACGGCGGCCAGGGCGCGCAGGAAGACCGTGATCGGCACGGTGCGCTTGCGGTTGAACTTGAGAATAATGTAATCGGATTTGCGGGTTTCGAACTCCATCCAGGCACCGCGGTCGGGGATCAGCTTGGACATGGCCAGCAGGCGCCCGGTGGAGCGATCGGTCGGGGCTTCGAAGTAGACACCCGGGGAGCGGATCAGCTGCGAGACGACGACGCGCTCCGTTCCATTGATAATGAACGTGCCCTTGTCGGTCATCTCGGGGAAGTCGCCCAGGAAGATGTCCTGCTTGATCGGCTCGGGGACATCCGGTCCCGCCAGCAGGACGGAGACGTATAACGGGCTGGAATAGGTCAGGTCGCGCTCGACGCACTCCTCGATAGAATGCTTGGGCTCGCCAAACCAGTACTTCAGGCCCCACTGTTTTGATTCGGCACTGCGGCTGGGGAAATACAGCTTCATGCCCTTGTTATAGGATTCGATGGGAGAGACTTCGTGGAAAAGATCTCCCAAACCTTCACGCTTGAGGCGCTCAAACGAATCCAACTGGACTTCGATAAGATTGGGAAGTTTGATATTTACGGGGATACGCGCATAACTCTTGCGGGGTAAAGAAGAAGACATCCGGTACTCCT
>JBLMZU010000472.1:0-6008 GCA_050258995.1 Bacteroidota bacterium | reverse complement strand
CTGCACAAATGCTCGGGACCTTCAGCCTAACAATCGGGGATACATCGCCAAAACTGCCCGCTTCACGGGCCCTTTCCGTGTTTAAATACCTTTTGCTTCACCATAAGCAGAAAATTCCACGGGATGTATTGATGGATACTTTCTGGCCGGACGCAGGCCTCGAGGCAGCAAGAAACAATTTAAATGTCGCCATGCACAACCTACGTCAAGCACTGCGGTCCTTTACCAGGTTGCCAGTTATATCCTTTGAGGATGGTGTGTATTACCTTGAACCCAGTGTGGAAATATGGCTGGACGTGGAGGAATTTGATCGTTGCGTGAAGGAAGGTAGACAGTTGGAAGCAAAAAATGAACTGGCCGCTGCGATAGCCGAATATGAGATTTCCATCAATCTCTATCGAGGTGACTTGCTGGCGGATAACCCCTACGAGGAATGGACAGTACTGGAACGTGAGCGCCTCCGGGTTGCCTATTTGGATATACTTGATCATCTCAGCCAAATAATCTTCATCCAGGAACGCTATTCTGCCTGTGTCACCCTCTGCCAGCTTATCCTAAGTCGTGACCTTTGTCGGGAGGACGCGCATTGCCGGCTGATGCGCTGTTATAGCCGCCTGGGACAGTATTCTCTGGCCCTACGCCAGTATCAGGTTTGCGTCGAAGCGCTTCAAACCGAGCTGCAGGTTAATCCTACTCCAGAAACAGCTTGGTTGTATGAAAAAATACACCAACATGAAAAAGTCTAGGCTTGTCAGCCTTTATTAATTGAACTGCCATCAAGATTAAGCGGCGTAACAGTGCCATTTAAGTACAGGACTGTAGGGTGGAACTGTTCATCAACGAGAAGGGCCCTCTCGTCAACGCCAAAATCTGTTTCAGTAAAAGGAGAATTTCCTATGACTATCCCAACCAATTTCGACACCCTTCATCATAACGAATGGGTCGGCGATTTGACAGTTGAAGCATATGATCTGGATGACACTGAGAACCATGTGCTGGATATTGAGAAGGATTGGAAGGTGCGAGCTCGCTGGCACTTGAACAGCAAGGAGCCCAACATCGATACGACCTTCGGTTTTTGGGAGGTGACTTTCTTTGTAGAGTCCATTGGGACAAAGCCAGGTGGCTATGAAGGCGATGTGGGATTTGCCAAGTTGAAATTCCATGAGGATGCCCTGCCTACCTCAACACCCAGGGATTATTACTGGGATGTCACTGTGACCGTGCCCAAGGGGAAAATCAACCTGCCGGGCATCTATAAACTGACCACTCTCATCCAATACAAGAGCCCGCATAATATGCCGAAGGAAATGGCTGCCTTCGCAGAACACCCGATGATCACATTCTACGAAGCTCAATAATGTCTGCCAGATATGGCGCCTCAATCCATTGTTATCCCCGCTGGCACTCCTGCTGGCGGGGATAACCCATCGAAACCCACCTGCCTATGAGCCTTTAGCTACCGGCATTCCCCATAAGGAGAAGACTATGAAAAGTGTATTATCTCCTACTGAAAAGAATAAACAACCTGCAGACGACCTAAAGCAAATTCGCGGCATCGGCCCGAGCATTGAGCAGAGGCTGAACCAGGCCGGCATCTATACATTTGCACAACTCGCTGAGATGTCAAACAAAAACCTGGCAGCTTTGTTTTCAAATATGCATGGCCTATCAGAAGAGCGGATCGCAGAGAAAGGCTGGACAACTCAGGCACGCCAATTAATCCAAAAAGAACCAACAGGAGAGCTCCTAGCGTCAGGTAGTACTGGCCAGTTCTCTGCGTTATTCTCCGTGGATCTTTTACTCGATAACCAGAATCATATACGGCGGACTCATATTCTTCACGTGCAAAGCAGAATAGATGATTCCTGGGCAGAATGGAACAAGGATCGCTTAGCAGCGTTTATTCTTGAAAATGCAGTCTTTCGATCTAGTCAGAAAATTTCGGACGAGGAGAAGAACACCAATAAAGTGACCGAAGTAAAGGGTGATCTCCATATAATGGACCTGGAAATCCAAGCCGGATCAGGTCAGGATTCACGCTGGGGTGTTAACAAAAATGAACCCTTTGCGATTGGGCTCATGTTGAATCTTGAAAGGATATCGCTCCATCCAGGTTCCGCGCTTCAATATCATGTCGAAGTCCAAGCCAAAAACCTGTCGAACGGGATTCGTCAAAAACTAGGCGAAAATAACGGTATTATCGAATCTAAAACTCTCGTCCCGCTTGTTGTGAACTGCCATCCACTTCCTGAGGGAAGCTACCGTTTGGAAGCTTGTGTCGTTCTTGCACCTCACATGGAAAAGCCAGATCCCCGGTCACAGCTCATGGCAATGACAGAAGGTAAGGTGGTTCGCGTCGGCTAATCATCCTCGTCCCACCACTCATCAAAATGTATTTTGTCCAGCCAATCTGACCAGGCGGAAAGGCGGTGGTCTTTTTCAGTTTCCAACTCATCACCTGAGAGAATTCGGGAAGCCTGCATGCTTACTCCACCTTTGCCTCCACTATGGACAGCAAAGTCATCACCGGCTTCAATAACTGTTTTCTTAAACTCCGGTGCATAGTTCATCAGCAGGCGCCGTCCACAGGTTGGACAGTACCACTCGTCAGCACCGGAAGGATGGGTTTTATCCAAAACCATCTCATGATGTTGCTGCTCAATCATTAAATCTCTCCTTACAAAATAAATTGTCTGCTTTTTTTCTTAATATCATATGGCCACTAAAATGGTTTGCCGTACATGTAAGACTATAGAACGATACTTGTATTTCTGTAGATTTACTTCCATCAAATCTTACTGCTGCTTCTGTGAAACATTTTGTAAGATCACAAAACATCAAATAGTTCGCAGTTGGAATCATTAACCCAACCACCAATCACGGGTCAACCGTTTTGCACGAGGATGCATCAGTTTTTCAAACGAGGGATATTTTCAGGCGTTATTGACCTTCCTGATACTTCTTCTGCTGTCCCGGCGTAAAGCTGTCTGGAACAGCATCCGGCCCGTCCTTGAAAGCAGCGCGGATTCCGTTATAGACAGCTTTCCAGTAAGCCCTGGCCGTTGCCTGTTTATCTTCACGGAAGCGTCCGAGCCAATCCAGTAGCTCCGGCGTTCGCAAGCCGTCGCTTTCCCACTGCTCCAGATATCCCATGATCATATCGAGGACACGCTCACTCTCCCAATATACGATCTTGGGGGCTTCGCGCTCATAGATCTCACGGGCGAGCTGGAACTGGTGGGCTTTATAATCCACCTCCATGCCGTCATAGTGGGCGCGCAGGATCTCGTCGGTGATAGTCTCGGACCACTTGCGATGGAAGCGACAGATACCGCTGTTCTCGCTGAACAATTCATAGGTCATGCGCTCGACGTTCTTTCGCCCCAGCGCTTCCGGCGCCATGAATTCCACACCATAATGGACAAAGTACTTTCCAAGCATTGGCATCGGGCTGAGCATGCCCGGCACCCAGTACTGGTTGGGGACCATGCAACCCTCATCACCATGGCCGATAAAGACCGCCCGGTCAATGCTGCGGATGCCGTACTTTTTGTCGATCTCCTGGGCAGCCACCCGGATACTCCGCAGGAATACTTCCGCCCTCGGCTCGAACAGGATGGCCTGTATGACTTTCATGGCATATTCGGCATTTCTCATGCTGTCGGCGACGATATCAAATTGAGATCCATCCTCCGCCCAGGTGAAACGCATTTCGCCAGCAGACGGCAGACCGAACTCAGCCGGGTCGACCAATCCATCGCGAACCAGCTCCATGATCCACGCCACGGTCCCGCCAGATTGGATCGAATCAAAGCCCATGGCGTCGACAAAATCGTTGAGCAGCTCTGCAGCGCGCTGATCAAACACGCCAACCTGCGGCCCCAGGATGTGATACGGCTCATAATCCTTTTTATACTGGCCGAACATTTTCTTGCAGACCACCGGGCAGGGCTCGCCACAGTGCTGAAATTTTTTGGGCTTGATGGTTTCTTCGTTGAATTGTTTCAGGTAGTGTTCCAGGATAAAGTTCTCATGCTGGCGTAGACGTGACTCAACCGTCTTGTAAATGGATGTATAGTTGTAGCTCAAGATGCTCTCGTTCAAATCGCGCATGTTCACGCCGAAGGTCCCGCCTGTTTCGAACTCGGGCACGTACCGATATTTCTCAGTCACGGCCATGTCGGCCTGGATGGTCTTTTTGCCAAAATGCTCGAGGAAGTAGGAATCGATCTCCCTGGAATCACGCAGATCGGGGTCCTCCCACTCGCCGCCAAAGAGGATCGCTACAACATTGTGCCTTTGAAGAAGCCTGCTTCCCAATCCGACGCGCCCGGCCCAATCGACCACGGGCGTGAATGCGCCTGCACGTACCGGGCTGGAGCCGATCGCGCCCTCGCGTGTATATTTTGCAGCCGGTCCTACAGCACAAATCCGGAGATTGCCTTTGGTATATTCCCCAGCATAGCGATCAAGCAGCGCCTGCTGGAGGGCAAAGAATCCGATGAGTGGCATGCCATCCGGACTGGCATATCCGGCCCACAAGGGTTCCACATTGACCGGCTCGATCCGCACCTGGATCTCGCCAGCCTTATGGTTGAGCAGGACCGCGCTCGGCTGGTACGCCATTCCGCGCAGGGCTACGTAATTTACACCGACGCCGTGGAAGGTATACGCTGCGCCGCCCATACTGGAGACAAAAAAGCCATCCCACTGCGAGCTCCACGAGCAAAACACCAGCCGCCGGGATCCAGGGATAGAACTACCTGCAAGCAGACCTTCGCCAAAAGTAAAGCTGTCCGGGTAGAGGTTATAGCGGTGCCAGCCGTAGTCCACCGGGCCAAGGATCTTTTCCTCATTATCGATGGGACGCAGATACCAGTTGTTGTTATGCAGATGAATGGTTAATTCACGTTGAATGATGGGATAGGTCATTGATAATTCCTTTTATAGACAGGAAACGTGTTTCAAGCAGGATTATTATATTCAGCAACTCCTTCAAAGACTCCTGTTGCGGACAATTCTTCTGTCATTCGCAGAAGCTTCTCAGCAACATCCTCCTCCACGTACGCCTCATTACAGTTCGGGCACACCTGTGCAGGCACATGCTCGATCACATACCGCATTTCCGCCCGAGCAAACTGGATGGAGGTCAATCCGCCAACAAGTTCAGACTGTCTGCAAATGAGGCAGATCATGCCCGGCGGTTCCTGAAATCTTTCGTCCATTGTCCCGGATCGGGAATGTAAACTGTAATAACGGTCGTCTCATTCGTAATCGTATTTTCAGAGGCTACCACGTGAAAGGGCCGTCTGCCTTGAAATCCCAAAATCAATCGGCTCGGTTCAGGCATTTCTGATGAGTAATCTTCAATGGTCTCTCCGGATCGAAGCGCACGCAAGACATTTTTGACCGGGACATTCCGCTCGAACATCCTCTGCACCGCGTGGACACGGAAAAAGAGCTGCGGCTTCACTCTTGAAATCCCGTCCGGTATAGATCGTAATACATTCCCTCGTTCGTCAGCAGTTCAGAATGCGTGCCCTGCTCGACGATCCTGCCATCATTGATGACGACGATCTGATCCGCATTTGTGATCGTCGAGAGACGGTGTGCTATGACGAACGACGTTCGTCCCTGGAGCAATGTTGCGAGTGCCTTTTGAATGATCTGCTCGGTTTGGGTATCCACCGAGGAGGTCGCTTCGTCCAGGATCAAAATACGCGGATCTGCGAGCAGAGCACGGGCGAAGGAAATCAGCTGGCGCTGACCGACGCTAAGGGTCGCGCCGCCTTCCTCCACGGAGGTATCGTAGCCATTCTTCATGCGCACAATAAAATCGTGTGCGCCCACTGCCTGGGCTGCGGCGACCACCTCCTCGTCCCTGGCGTCCAACCGGCCAAAAAGGATGTTTTCCTTGACCGAACCGCTGAAGAGGAATGGATCCTGCAGGACCATGCCCATCTGACGGCGCACAGATGCCTGGGTAACGGTACGCAGGTCAACAC
>JBLMZU010000471.1:0-8626 GCA_050258995.1 Bacteroidota bacterium | reverse complement strand
CATTTATCCTGTGGGAGTATCTGACGAAGCCCGAATATCGTGCCATCGTGCTCGGAGCAAGCAAAGTGGAGCTTCTCAACCTGGTGCAGGGACGTTCGGCGGTGGATTCAGTTTATTCTTGTTACCATGGAAATATGAAATCCAATCAATGCATTGTAGACTGGCAGCCCTTCGACGAGTATACGATAGACAGTGCCACCCCCATCGGCGTGAACTTCAACATAACATTCAAATTGGAGCCCGTCAAGGAAGGAACCCATTTAATGAATTTGTGGGGGAAAGCGCGAGGGGCATGGATCATGTGTAAAATAAGCGACCGGCTCCAAAAGCTTGTTTTTGTGTCAGATACCGACAAGGGTATGGAACGACTCCGCCAACGCATTCAACAAGACCTTGCCGATGGAATCATATTTATCTCTCCGCCTGTCGAAGTTGATAAAGCTCACGTAGCGAACCTTGCGTCACAAGCGTTGACCCACAACCATTAGATGATGGAAATACCTAATGGAAAATGCTCGTCCTGTGGAAGAATGATTCCAATCTGGCGTTGTGGAGAAACAACTGGCGGTGGAACGTATCATATTGTCTGTTCTGAGTGCAGCGCAAGAGAATCCCAACAAAGCCTACAGTCGACTGCTGTATGGCAATGGATTGGCTGGTTATTGATGGCTGGATTTTTGATTGGTACGCTTTTTGTTGTTCTCGTGTTTGGTGGTCACTAATACCAAACATTTGTTTACAGTCTTGACTTTCCAAGTCATGATTACTTTTCATTTAGATAGGGTCGGTTTCCGTTGGGATCGCCTGGATCAAGGCATCGGCATCCGGATTGCTGTAGCCGCCCCAGTTGCCATTCCAATTCCCTGAGGTCCCTGCATATTCGGAGCTGATCAAATGGCGGACACGGCTCCAGGGTCCGGCCGGACCGACGCCATCACTCCACATCCTGACATGAAACACTGTAACCAGGTTCTACTGCTGATCGAGGAGATTTACCAGGTCTGAGGCAAGGCTGTCTGCCTTTTGCCCGTTGGTGAGGATGACAAAGCCTGAATTATCGTTGGCCAGGAAGGAAATGTAACTGGTAAAGCCCGGGGTTCCGCCGCCTTTCCAGAGGCGCTCCAGAGGTGTGCCGGGCTTGTCAATTTCCCAACCCAGCCCGATACCAGACCCAGGAGTCTTGCCTTCGGCCTGGACAGTCTGTGCCAGCGTGATCGAGGCAGCCAGGGGCGTCTGATCAGGGTCCATGTTGGCCAGCAGGAAGCGGGTCAGGTCTTGCAGAGTACTTCGCAGATATCCCGCGCCACTCATGGCACCAGTCTGCGGAAAGTAAAGCGCCTGGGTTCCATCCCAGGCATAGCCCAGTGCCAGACGATCAATTTCATCCCCCGTCAAAACCTCGCGTGTGTCCATCAGGCCCAGCGGCTGGCTGACGGAGGCGAACTCAAGCGAACCGTAATCGGTTTGTGCAAGGCGAGAGAGGATATCGCCGAGCAGCATGTAACCAAGGTTTGAGTAACTGTACTGAGTGCCCGGGGGGTTGACGGGCTGGAACTGGTTCAACCAGGCATACAGCTTGCGGGGATCGTCCGAGTCCAGGTCGCGGGGCAGGCCGGAGCGGTGAGTGGCGAGGTCCACCAGCTTGATAGATGTTTCCTTATATTCCGGCGCCTGGATGTTGCCGGGCATATAGTTCTGGATGGGATCCTGCAGATTTACCGTGCCGTCATTCACTTTTTCAGCAAGAAGGATGCCGGTAAAGACCTTTGTGATCGAGCCGATCTCATAGACAGTTTGCGAATCAACTGGTTGATCCACGCCTTTACCGATCGTCCCATAGTTGAGCAGCATGGCCTGCAGCTGACGGGTCTGCGGATTGCGCACGACCACGGCAACAGACAGGCCTGGATTATGATATTGCGCAAGGAAGGCCTGCGCGAGACTGTCCACCTGTGACTTTAAGGCATCATCCGTATATAAAGGGAGACCGGGTGTCGCCGTCGGCGATGGGGTCAGGGTTGGGGTGGGAGTAGCCGTATTGGTGGGAGTGTTCGAAGGCAGCGGAACGAATGCAGATACGGTCGCAGAGGGTGTAATGACCTGTAGAGCCTGGGCTTGCGGAGCGCACGAAGTTGAAACCACGAGCAACATCAATAAAAAGAGCATTAATTTTTTCATAAGATATCCGTGTCAACCGCCGGATTATACATTGCCTTTCCTGGGTTCCAAGGCGCGGCTTCGTAAAACTCATATCCAATTAATTCAAACTTCACACAAACTTCAACATTTGCACAAGGAACAAAATTATTATCGGGAGCATATTCGTTATTGGTACGGGAACAAATTGAAGTGATCTTATAGGAGGCAGAATGCCCAGGTGGGGTAGGGTTGTTGTTTTGTCGATTGGGGCAGTGATTTGTCTTTTTGGCGCGCTGGCCATCCTTCCGGCGCTATCACCGGCCATGGGCGCCCAGGTGGCGGATGCGCTCCGGGCCGTGCTGGGTCCTCAACCGGTAGGAAATATGGAGAGCGTCTCCTTTCGAATGCAGGATGCGATCAACCAATGGATTGCCGGACGCAATGGCGGGAAATTACAGATTGCAGTCAATCAAAAATCCCTTCAGTTCCGGGTGGATCTGGCCAATGCTGCGGTGACGACTACCGGGCAAGCAACACGCCTTTCACAGAAAGTTATTGCGCGGGTTGTGAACAATGCAGTCACAGCCTCACCCCACATCGGCTGGCAGGCGTATGGCCCGCTGGTGAACGGAGAGCCGGTCATGGCTCAAACCGTAGTGAAAGTGGATGCCGCCCGGACCTACGCGGGGATCGCCCTGGTCCGCATCGATCTTTCCAGGCTTCAGCTCCACATGATGCCCGGATTCCTGGAACCCTCCCACACTGCAGAAGTACAGCAACAATTCCCCAACCTTGGATTGATGCCGGCCTCCGACCAGAGCCGCCTGGTTGCAGCGTTCAATGGCGGCTTCAAGGCCATCAATGGACATTACGGCATGATGGTGAATGGCGTTACCCTTTTACCTCTGCAGCCCGGCCTGGCCACGCTGGCCATCTACCGCGATGGACATGTGCAGATCGGCGCCTGGGGACAGGATATCCTGCCCAGCCCGGATATCGTTGCCATTCGTCAGAATTGTCCCTTGATCATCCAGAACGGCCAGTTGAACCCGGAAGTGGCAGTGGATAACCGTCTGATCTGGGGGCAGACCGTGGACAACCATGATGTGACCTGGCGGACGGCTGTTGGTATCAGCCGGGATGGCCGGTATTTGATCTATGCCGTTGGGAATGCATCCACCGTGCAAACTCTGGCCCAGGCTCTCCAGGAGGCAGGCGCATACAACGCCATGCAGCTGGATATTAACCGTCATTATGCTCATTTCGTGACCTACCAACCGACCGGCAATGCGCAGACCCCTTTAATGGCAGTTCAGTTCCTGAGCCAGATGGAAAGTGATCCCACCATTTATCTTGTGGCGCACTCGAGGGATTTCTTCTATTTGACTACGCCGTGAGGACTGATTGGCTCTTTCTCAACCAGCCAGGATAGGCTGTAATTGGCCACTTTCAAGTCGATCGATCACATTTCCCGCAGATGCTATTCCGTCTTCACTTTGAAATTTTCTCCCAGGCTTGCGGAGCGTTGCCGCATCCCTTCATTCGTAAGCACTCCTTGAATAGCAATTGCGAGCCCTTCCGCGGTCAGCTTTTTGCACGAGATCGGTTCTGCGCCCACACCTAAATCTGCAATTCGTTGTCCCCAAAATGGCTGGTCGCCAAAGAAGGGAATCACTACGGATTGAACGCCGGCTCTCAGACCGGCGGCAGCTGTACTTGCTCCGCCATGGTGAACTACCGCAGATACACGCGGGAACAGCCATGACTGCGGAATAGAGTCGATCATAACGATCAGGTCTGGTACTTTATTTTTTTGTAACCCGCTCCAGCCTGAGACTTTTCGAATCTGTAGTGATATCTTCTCGCGTTTTCCATTATGATGGAGGGCAGAATCATTCCATGAAGTCTTTCGAAGAACAGGCAGGCAAGGATCACCAGCACAGGCTCTGGCAGCCAACCCAGCACCCGGTGGGAATAATTGTTTAATGTTATCTTTTGAAACATTCGAAAATTTTGTCATGACAGGCTGCGTAATCATTGTTATTGAGAACGACATGGCGGAGCGCGGGGCAGGCCGGTCGGAGACCTTCGATCGGTATCTCGGCGGGGTCGCAGACCCACGGCGAGCTGAGTTTTGGGCTTATTGATTGGAAAATTGAAATATCGCTATCTGCCTCCGGCCAGACGCTTCTTTGCTGCCCATCCCGACCAGGCTCTATCTCTCCTCACTCGACTTTAAGCAAGCCCTGACTTCCTTCAGAGTAGTTATTGACTCTCAATCTAAGGCGTGCTACTCTATTCATAACAGATTGTGCAATTCTGAACAAAATTCTGAAAGGATAACAACAGCAGGCAATTTGTTTTTGTTTTGCTTGCCAGATCGAACAAAACGACCGCAATTCCATTCCACTCAACATACCAAGATTTAGCAAGTATCAACAGATGTTGGTTGTATCTGTCTCAGAATTAGGAGGCAGCTCATGAGATGGTCATCTATTCTTCCAAAAGAAGATCCCAATGGAGATTTGTGGTGGGGTGGATTATTACTTTGCATAACAATCTTCCTTTTAGTTGGATTGTTGTCTGGATATTTCTACTTCCATATTCAATATCCAACCGGTATATTTGCCCCAACCAGTAAGGCTTCAGCCGCGGTTAAAGATGCTAAGTTGGCGCTGGCCGCGGCCAAGGCAGACGTTTTAGAGCCCGCCGTGATCACTCAACTAACGGGGTTGAGCGGCAGGTTAGGCTTACTCGCCTCGCAGCTTGGCACAAGCACAGAATTCACGACGGTCCTCGATCAGATCAATACTGAGCTAAATGGTAGTGAAGTTCATGCGTCGGTTTTGATCCCATTGTTCGATAGATTAGAAAATATTATTCAGGTTGGCCCAGGTAGTCTTTTTTGGCCTGGCAGTGTAGACCGCTGGGTCGAGCTGACTTATTGGGCTGTGATTGGCACCCTGGTATTCCTGTTGTCCGAGATCAAAAACTGGTGGACCAAGCCCTACCAGGATGGAAAAAGAAACTTTAGAAAGCACATTCCATGGTATGCAGCTAATTTCTTCCGCGGGCCTTTTATTGCCATGGTGATCTTGCTGGCGCTGACCAGCATATCCTTCGAGGCCATTGGCATCACCATCGATATCAAGTCGGCGCCGATCGAGATGCTGATGGTCCTGGCGGCAATCTTGGGCTTTTATGGTCGTGTGGCAAATAAACAGCTGGACATCATCGCTAGTAGCCTCCTATCTAAGGCATGGGAAAAGGCACAACCAGAAGAGACAATGCCTGTTATAGAGCCAGCCAATCAACCAATTCTGGCCCATGCGAATGAAACGCTATCTTTTAAAGTCCAGCCTAATTTTCAGGTCCAATGGTTTCTCCATGGGGAGGGAAGATTAGAAAACGGGCAATACACGGCTCCTCATAAAATTTCCAAGTCTAGCCAGGTGACTCTGCTAGCCCAGGCTAAGGATGACAAGTATAAAGTCGACACGGTGGAAATCACGCTCGATCCAACTGAAGTGAAACCAGCGCAAGCCGAGGCACTCCCATCGACGCCGGTAAAAGCCAAAACTACTACAGTGGCAGTTGGAGGCCAGGCTGCACAGGCGACGTCGATAAAAACTGAAGCACCTACTACGGTAACTACAGAAAAATCGTTGCCCAAAAACAAGAACGGACGATCTAAGGAAGCCGGTTCGCAAGAGGATAGTATTTTAGAACAACAAGAGGAAGAGTTCGGTATGCCGTAAAACAGCCATACCACCAGGACAGCGCCTTTGTGCTTTCTGGTCAAGGACGGTTTGTTTGATGGGTCCGATGGAGAACAAAAAGAGTTTCCGACGTCGGAAACTCTTTTGCTCTACATGACTAATCGCTCAGCTGCGTTCTTCTGCAGGCTCCAGTATGCACCAGGCGTAGACGTCGATTGGCTCCAGGTCGATATCCATCCAGGCTCCACCCAGGTAGGACGCACAGGCGATATACCTCTGGTCCTCTCTCCTGGCAGACACCAAACAGATCTGCATACTGCCAGGCTTAGTAGGTGGCAACTCCCCATCTTCGACGTATTTCCAATCCATTCAAGCTCCTTGTGAACAATCTCATTATAGCTGGTTGCTTGCTTTTTCGCTTCGGTGGTGTGAGTGCCTATATTCACTAATTAGACCAAATGAATCCAATATGAATCCTTATCTTCTGACTACAAACGAACCTAAGTGGGTTATTCAGTCATCAATAAGAATATTTTACAGAACTTCTTGTGTGAGAAAAGGTGGAATTTATTTTACAGGCTGTTTTTTTGAAAAATGAATATGCAAGCGCTACATAGACTGATGTTCAGCGAAACCATGGCAACAATTGTCAATTTGGCGGAGCGCGGGAGAAGCTGGATAGTGTGCGAACCCAGCCTTTTTTCGAGCTATTGGAAAGGTGGAATTTGCTTAATTGATCCTTTGCACTTTAACAACTGACTTCTTCCAATGACTGAACTAAATTTCAAAGATGCGGTGCATTTGGAAAACTCTGGCTCCCTGCCCGAACATAATTTCAAGCGGGAGTTGGAAGCCACTCAATGTGCACAAACATTTCCACGGATCGAAATTCAGGATCGCCGGTGAGAATGGTTGCCTCTTCCCGCATCGCGATCGCCACTGCAAAAGCATCCGCATATGAAATTGAATGGTTTGCCTTGATATGTGCAGCGGCGAATACCGTTTGTTCATCGGCAGGGACAATCTCTATCGGTAATTGATAAATCAGAGCGAGTGTATCCTGCGCCCTGGCAACCCCGCCTCTTCTTTCCGTGATATAGAGTAATTCCCCCAAATTGATCAGCGAAAGGAACAGCCGGTATTTCTGTTTGCCAGCACTTTCCAGGAGTTTTTCGATCCGGGAGGCGACAGGCTCGTCTTGAAGAAATGCCAGCAATGCAAAACTATCCAAAACAAAGGAAGAGGAGACTGTCATGTGATTACGGACGCTCTCTTGCTTCGTGCAACTTTTCCTGGTTGCGTTCCTGTAAGAGGTCCTTTGTGAGAGGGGGAAGATCTTTCAGGATCCCTCGACCTTGCTTAATGGGTTTTTTAAGAGCCGGGATAATAGAAAGAACACCGCCGTAGTCAACGATAATCACTTCGGTGCCAGGGAGAAGGTTATACTTTTTTCGTAATTCCGCCGGGATTACCACCCAGCCTTTATTCGAAATGGTTAAAGTCATTCTGCAACTCCTTGTTATACATTTATATTATTAAGTATAACACGGTTGTGTAACTCAATCTTGTTTTTGTAAATGATGAAGAAAGTCGAATTCGCCCTATCTAAACCGAGTGAGGCTTTGAGAATGTTCTCAAAGCCTTTTTTGATTTTAACCCGGCGGAGGCATATCATGCAGCCCAAACCAGGCGCCCTGCTCTTGTCCCTCCAGAATATCCAGTGCCTTGAAGCAGTCCAGCATGACGGTCTGGTCGAAGGCTCCTGCGTAGATCATGGTGGTATTCAGGTTGGTGTGCCCGAGCAGGTTCTGGATGGAGGTCACCCGGCAGCCCACCTTCAGCAATTGGGTCGCGAAGGTGTGCCGGAGGCGGTGGGCAGTCAGGTCCACACCGCCGCTCCGGCACACATGCTGGATCCGTTTGCTGATGCTGGTGATGGAGAGCTTTTTGTGCTGGTAGCTAAGAAAGACGTGATGATCGCGGGCTTTGGGTCGCTGGGCCAGCCAGGCTTGCAGCATTTGTGCAGTCTCTGAGGAGAGATAGACCGTGCGCTCCTAGGAGCCTTTTCCATGGATGATCATCCGGGAGGGCGTTTCGCCCAGGTAAAGGTCTGTCAACTTGAGTGCCGAAACTTCGCCGATCCGCATGCCGCCGTAAAGCATTAAGGCAAACATCGCCCGGCCGCGCGCATCGCCGACCGCGCTAAAGAATTTGCGCTGTTCCCGCTCGTTGACAGGCCGCGGTAGTCTTTGCGGCTCGCGGAGATAGTGGCGCCTCGGGAGCACTGGGCAGGGAATGGTTTTGACTTCTGAAGCCAGGTAGCGGTAGAAGAACACCACGGCCACCAGCCTGCGGTTCACGGTACTGGGCTTGTGTCCCCGGTCGATCTGGGCTTTCACAAAGGTATCGATTTCCGGGGGATGGATTTTTTCCACATCCCGGTCGCCGATCACGTTTACAAACAATGCCAGGTCGCATTTGTAATTCCGCCAGGTCCTGGCCTGGGGGCCGCTCATCTGGACCCGGTTGATGAAGGTTTCGATCCAGCTTTACTGTAGCAAATCATTGGTTGGTGCTGGGGAGTGCAGATTGAAAAATCTGCGAACGGAATAACGAGAGACCGGAGTTCCGCACCTCCCAATATGGGTAAGATGACAACTTCCCTACCTAACAAATCTGTACATATTTGCCCCCCTTTAGACCTATGCAACCAGACAATCTTGATTAGAATCGACCACCATTAGAAACGATATTGCCATCACGACAAG
>JBLMZU010000470.1:0-6238 GCA_050258995.1 Bacteroidota bacterium | reverse complement strand
GGTCTATTTTCATAACTACCTGTCAACCGGGATTCTTTTTGGCGTGCGCATGCCGCCCGCCTATCTCGGCAATTTCCAGGTCACGGTTGAAAAAGCAGTTCACTGGTTTTTGCCTGTGAGCGTCACCAACCGCCTCCCCCTGTGGTCCCTTGCCCTGATCGTGTTCCTTCTCCTGGTCACCGGCCATCGCCCGGTGGAGAGGAAGCGGTGGATCAAGATTCTGTTCACTCCTCCGTTCCTGCCAAGCCTGGTCTTTGTCTTTATTTATTTGGGCATACTTGTTTTTAATGTCAGCTATTATGAGGTCAGATGGCCATTCATGGATCGCATCCATATCATCATGCTGCCTGCGATACTGGCCTTGATTTTTTTAACGATCCGTGAGCTGACACCTTTTTATTTAAGAAATCGATCCCCTCTGACGGTGCGCGTCATCGCAGTAGCTGCATTCCTGTTCTGGTTATCCTTCCCACTCTATAACCTTCAGAAGTATGTGACAAAAGCCTACTCGCAGGGGGAAACCAGTGAGTACAACATGTACAATGTTCCCATATTGCGGGAATCGGGGATCAAGGACTATTTTCATTCGCAGCCGGTCGATCCAAATCAAAAGATCTACAGCAATTACGAAGCGGCCGCCTGGTTCCTGACCCGGCGAGCCATCACCAAACTGCCTTACGGCGATGTCACCGAAAAGCGGGTCAAGCCGGAAGAGGTCTTGAAGCGTTTCCCGGCATGGCCAGGCAGCGACGGTAACGGATATGTCATTTGGATCGACGAGCTTTCCTTCAAACCCTACGTCCTCAGCCCGGAACAGCTGGCCGGACGCGCCGATTTTCAACTGGTCTATTGGAGCAAAGGCGGAGAAGTCTATCTTCTTACCCCCAAGTAGATGTTCTGAGCGTCCGAAGCTCATTTGATTGACGTTTCACAGGCCTAATGATACAATCCCGCACGCTTTATCCAGGTTAGAGAAGCGTGCGGGACAATCCCGCCCGCCTTGAAATGCCCCCATCGTCTAGCGGCCCAGGACGAAGCCCTCTCAAGGCTTAAACTGGGGTTCGAGTCCCCATGGGGGCACCATAAAAAAGACATGCCTCACAGCATGTCTTTTTCGTTTCCCTGCGATTGGACGCATCAGGCATTCAAATGATACGTGTGATACGGGTTCTGGCAGGGGTTGCCCCAGGCGATGTGCATCTCGCGCGAGGTCAGGTCGATGACCAGGGCAGAGATCGTGCTCTCCCGGTCGAGGGGGTCGATCCCACCGATGTTGTGGTTGCAGATCGAGTTCGGCAGGTTGACATGGTCCTTCTGGATGGCTTGCATTGATTTGATGCTGTGGGCGGAATTCTGCCGCAGCAGGCGGTTGGCACGGAAATAGCGCACCCGCGAGGAGATCAGTTCCTCGGGCTCATTCTCGATCTCCTTCATGGTCCTGCTCAGGTAGTGGTTCGTATGGACCATGTAGCCGTCCATGCCATGCAGGATGTCGAACTTGCGTGAGGAGACCTCCACCGAATAGATCTCTCCGCTCTCATGGACAAGGATATGGTTGTAACCGGCGGCACGGTGAGGGATCAGTGTCCGCCCGATCGCGCCGGAAAGCCGGCGGGAGGCCAGGACCGCCCGCGAAACCACCAGGCGTGGGATGCCGATGCGGGAGTCGTTCGGATAAACGGAATCGATCAACTGCGCCACGCCATAGGCGTTAAATCCCACGTTCGGCAGGAGGCAACCATAGGTCATGGCGAGAAACGGGGGATCATCCCGGGGTTTGGCCGAAATGACATACACGTCGTTCTCATCCTCGGGCACCCAGTCCTCATTGTGGGCAGCCAGGACATGACCGTCGGCCGTACGCTCTTCGTTGACCGCCATGCTTGTACAGCGCGTCAAATGGAGCGCATCCATCGTAACCGCTTCCATGGCATTCACCACCATCACATCATCAAAGGAGACATTTGCTCCAAGCGCGATGCCGCGCATCTCATCGACATACTGCGGATATCGTTCCTCGGCAAAAGGCAGGTATTTCTTTGATTGGATGATTGCCCCATCCCAGGTCAATTCAAGTGTGGAATAAGATTGCTCAATTAATAAATGTGCATTCTCAATACTGTGTTGAACCTGTTCTCTGCGGGCTTCTCCAATCTGGCAGCCCATTTCTCGATGTGTTCCCTGCACCTCCACAAGCGGGGGCGGCGCATTGTGAATGGTGGTGTCGGGAACAGGTATTTGCTTTAATGCCATACATCCTCCTATAAATCATTCCGCCCCGTACTTGCCGGGGCGGAAAAATTATAACATGGAGGATTTGAGGGCTAGGAGGCGGGTGGCACCGGACCGGAATCAGCCGGCGGGTAAACGGTCAAGGCGGGACTTTGGACAGGGCGGGTCCCAAATCGCGTGATCACCACCGCACCGATCGCCAGGAGACCCACCAGGATTGGGACGATCAGGGTGCCACACAGCAGGAAAGGAGCCAGGCTATTCAGTGACTGGATGGACGCAACGATAAAGACCAGTGCAAACGTCCCCACTCCCGTGGCGATGACCGGCGTCCAGTTTTGACGGGTGGCGCGGGCAAAGCGGTCGCCAATTTCCTGCCCGATCGAAATGATGCCGAACAACCAGGCAAACGCCAGCGGGATCAGGCTCAAAAGCACAACCGGGATCAGAATGATCGTGATGGCTGCGATGAACAGCACCACGAAGGTCAGCAAGCCTATGCTTGTGGTCATCACCGGCTGCCGAACAGCCGCCTGCGAGATCCGGTCCAATTGAGGCTGGAAGAACATGGCCGCCAGAGCCCCAAGAAAGGCAACGACCAGAGCGGAACCCAGTACCCGTACAAACTCCCAAAACGGATTGAAACGGGTATTGATCACTGCCGGCAGGTGGACACGGGGGGTATTTACATCCGGAGACATGGTTCCATTGGGCAGCTGGATCTCGGGTGAGACGTTATTGACCACATCGCCCATCACAGTGGCGCCCTGCGCCTGCTGAACCTGGCCGCCAATCGTAACCACGTCGCCGGTAACGACGGCCTGTTCCTCAAGCTTTACCTGTCCACCGATCGCGACGACATCGCCCTTGACCTTGCCCTGGCTGGAAACCGTTCCACCGAAAACGACCAGGTTTCCATTCAGGGTTGCATCCGGTTCCACGGTGACATTGCCTCCGAAGACCACCAGGTCGCCATTGAACTCGTCACCGCTTTTGACAGTGAAATTGCTCCCAAAAATGACGCGTCCGCCATCCGTGCTCACACCCTGGGCATGCACGGCCGTGGTCGGAATCAGCAGCAGGGCAAACAGAAGGAAAAGAGTTAAATATCTGGATTTCATTTTTCACGCTCCTCGCGGTGCTCTTACAAACCGCCATATTGAAATCGTCCATAACAGACTGATCCCTGCCACGGCTGATAACAGGATCATCCAGGCAAAGGGCGAGATAAAGTCAGGTATCACTTTGATAAACACCGATCCCGCCTGGGCCAGCGCCAGGACCGTGGTGATCAGAAACACCACCCAGTTCACCACCACGGCGATCCAGGAGGCCGGTGCAGAAAAGAAACTCAACAGGAATGGAGAAACTATCCACAACAGCAGTGCAAAGCCTCCGGCAGTAAACAGGATCGATCCCAAGTATCTTCTCCGCCGCTCGGCTGCCTTGCGGGCAGCAAGACGAGCTTCGAACCGGGCAGTAAACCCTGCCTGGGGAGATGCTTTCTTCACTGTTTTCAACGCCATCCCCGTTTCCACCAGGGCAGTGCAGTAGGGACAGGTACGCAAGTGCATGTCGAGCTCGCGCTTCTGCTCGGGAGTGGTGGGCATGTCATTCAACAGCCAGTCTTCAAAAGGCCGGTGATTCATGGGGCCTCCTTTCGGTGCGAGTACGAGGTTGGTTTTCCTGCCACATGCCGGCCAATTCACGGCGCGAACGATGCAGCCGGCTTTTGACCGCGCTGACGGTCAGATTCAAGGTATCGGCAATTTCCTGCTCCGAAAAGTCATACCAGTAGCGCAGGATCACTGCAGCGCGGTCGGTCTCATCCAGGTCTTTGAGCAGAACGTGCAGGCGGTCGCGGTCTTCGCGTTTCACGGATTCAGCTTCCGGGTCGGGCGAGGCGGGGTCTGCGATCTCGTAGGTCGTGCCATCCTGGCTCTCCTCGTCCACGGAAAAAAGGGAAAGCTTCCGGCGGCGGAGACGATCGATGCAGTAGTGGGCGGCAATGGAAAGCAGCCAGGTCGCAAACGGACGGCTGCGGTCGTAGCGGTGCAAATTCTGATAGGCACGCAGAAAAGACTCCTGCGAGGCATCCTCGGCCGTTTCCGGTTCGCCGAGCATGCGGTAACAAAGGTTATAGACGTGCGTTTGATGTTCCTCGACAAGCCTGGTAAACGCTTCGTCGTCGCCCTGCTGAGCCTGGATCACCCATGTAAGTTCATCGTTCACTCGCACTCCTTGTACTTTCTATACGACGGATGGAGGCAAAGGTTGCAAAATTCACAGATTTTCGCGGCTCAATGCGCGTGACTATGCGATTCTCCGCTCTCCGCCGGACCGAGGAACCGGCTCCACTGTCCAAGCGATTCCTGGCGGAGGGCGAACAGGGTCGCGATGGCGGTGGTGAGCGGGACCGCTGCGATCAGTCCGAGCGAGCCGACAATGGTGCGGACAATTTCCTCCGCCACAAATTCGAAATTCACAAATGTCCCGTAATTTCCACGGCCGAGAGAGAACATAAGCAGCATGGGCAGGGCAGCGCCGGCATAGGCCAGCACCAGGGTGTTCACCGTGGCTGCAACATGGTCCTGCCCGATCCGCATCACCGAGCTGTAGAGCTTTCCAAACCCCAGGCCGGGATCGACGTGATGAAGCTCGAACACCGCAGACGACTGGGTCGTCACCAGGTCGTCCAGCACGCCCAGGGCACCAATGATCATGCCGCCAAGCAAAAGCCCTCGCAGGTTGATGGATGTATTCAACATTTGCATCAGGAACAATGCATTTTCGTCGCCAGAACCGGTCAGGCGGGTGGTGTACACAAAGAGACCGGCCAGGGCACCGGTGAGCAGCAGAACAATGACCATGCCCAGCACGGCGGCGTGGGTTTTGAGGTTCCAGCCGTAGGTCAGGTAAAGCGTCACCATCAGCAGGACAATGGCCCCAGTGATGCTCACCCGCAGGGGACCTTCGCCTGCCAGGATGTGAGGAATGATATAGCCGATAATCACGGCCAGGCTCAACGCCATACTGAGCAGGGACCGTAATCCCTTCCATCGGCTGAATACCAGGATGGTCACGATAAAAATCACCACCAGCCAGAGAAGGGAATTGATCCGAACGAAATCGGCAAAATAAACAGTAAGGACGCCGTCCAGGCGGGAACCAACTGTAACCAGGATCTGATCCCCAGGCCGCAAGTACACATTATTCGAAAGGACCTGGCGCCGGCCATAGTCCATTTCCATGACGATCCCCCTGTAATCGCCCTCCAGCAGCTCCACGCGTGCCACCTGGTAGCGCTGCAACGTCTCGCCCAACGTCACCTCTCCCTCCTCGATAATCTCCTTAACCCGGGCCTTGACATTCTCTGATCCCATGGCAGACATGTTCACGACGGGCAACTCAACCCCCGATAAAGAGGGGACCGTCATCCAGGCGACGATACCCATCAGCAAAGCTATTACAATTATGGATACTGGGTTGTTCTTCATATTTTAAAGTATACACTGCAAAGATTAGGCCCTGCCGCCTGCATTAGGCAGCCTGTTTTTCATCGAATGTGCAGGTTAAACCTCCCACAAAAAGTAAAATATTGATGCAGCACTCTGTTAAACAAAAGACGGCACCTTCCACCGGATGCCGTCTCGTTGCCTTTTTTCGCCAGATACTATTCAGTCATTGTCAGCCGCAGATCCTCCTCCCAGCGGGGCAGGGGGATTCCAAACGTGGACTGGAACAGGCTGCAATCCAGGGCGGAAAATAAAGGTCGTTGGGCCGGGGTGGGAAAGTCGGAGGTGAGAGCAGGCCGAAGCTCGGTTACTTTTTGTTCCTGTTTGTGCGGATCGAGATCCAGGATCTTCCTGGCCCATTCCAGGCGGCTCGCAGATCCGATGCCGGCCACGTGATAAAGTCCGCGGCCTTCGCGCAGAACGCCGGGGTTCATGCCCAGCAGGCTGGCTGTGACCTGGGCCAGCGTCCGCGCCCGGGTGGGATTGCTGAC
>JBLMZU010000469.1:0-10007 GCA_050258995.1 Bacteroidota bacterium | reverse complement strand
GCAGGTGGCGTCATCTGTCCGCGCTGTGCGCAGGGGCTGCGGAATATCCATAACATCTCCGTCGAGGCACTGCGATATCTGCGCCATTTCCAGCGCAGCAGCTATGCCGACGCCACCCGGGCGCGCCCCGACCTGGATGTGCAGCGGGAGACCGAGACGTTGATGCAGGGCTATTTCACCTATCTGCTGGAACGTGAATTGAATACCCCGGGGTTTTTGAAAAAAATAAAGCCATCATCGTAATGACGTTTCATGAAACGCTACGATGACGATAACCGTTTGCCCCAGTTTAAAACAAACAACCAGGCAACCAGGATCACAAATGGTTTCATGATCCTCCATAACAGGATCTGGAACCATTTCCATTTTATTGGATAGATGATGTGGGTAAGGATCCAGCGGGCGATCAACGTGCGGCCCAGGGCGCTTCTCAACACCCGGCTTTTATATCCGCTGAAGGTAAAATCCCTCCTCCGGAAGGCTCTTCCAATTTCCTGGGCGGCCAATGCACCATATCCCAGTGCGATGCTGATCCCTTCTCCAAACAGTGGATCCGCACCGGCCGCGTCTCCCACGAGCAGCACCCGCGGCGCCGACATGGGATTCTCCGGTGAGAACCAGCGGATTGGATGTCCATTAATTTCGTACCCATCCAGGCTGACGCCCGAGCGGGACATCTGCCTGGCGAGCGGCTCCTTTAAGGGTGGGCGCTGTCCACTGGCAAGGATGTTCGTATCATAGATGCCCCAACATCGCCTGGCTTCACCTTCGACCTGGGTGGGAAAATCCCAGACATACCCGGCAATGTTTTCCGGGACGGGGAGAAAATCAAAATATGCCACCGTTCCCAGTCCTTCCCTGGCAGGAGAGGGTGACTGGACGGGAGTCAGTATTTCCAACACCCGGGCCGTATGTACCGGCGCTGCTGGCAGGATGCAACGACGCGTGATCCCGTTCGATCCATCTGCACCCACAACGACCGAGGCCCGGAAGCTCTCGCGGTCAGTCACCACTTTTACGCCATCCTCAGCGGGCAGAATGCTTTTTACGGTGACGCCATCCCTGATCTCGATTCGTCTGCTTTTTGCCTTCTCCGCCAGCCAGTTGTCAAACTCGTCGCGGCGGATCACGCGTAATGCATGCCTGCCAGGTACACGGACTTTCAATCCTTTCGCCTGAAAATCAAAATGGATCTGGTCCACGTCCACGTGTGGGACTTCGCTGACGTCCAGTCCAAGCCTCTGCAGGATGATCTCTGCGTCGAAGACGAGACCGCCAGCGCACAGCTTGAAGCGTGGGTAGCGCGCCTTTTCCAGGATCAAGACGCGCGGTACAAGAGCCGGAAAATCCCTTGCAATGTGAAGTGCTGTTGAAAGCCCACTCGGTCCCCCTCCAATAATGATGATGTCTCGCTCAAACATAGATCTTATCGGGCAGCCTGCTCCAGGAGTGCTGAAAAGGAAATGCGACAGTTTTTCTATTTTAACGCAAACATAAGCCGTATCCGGAAAGGTTTCTACGCATATGCACCGGACCACGTCTCGAAGTGGCGATCGTCATGCTCATCCTCTTTATAAAATGTAATGTACGTAAGAGCCTTGTAAGGGACAAATTTTTTCTCGGTGGGGTTCTTACGTGCCAGGTCAAAGTAGGTGTGCCAGGTGCCTGAGTTGAAATAGATCTGGTTGCCTCCGATGTCGTCGTAATCCAGAGGGACCGTCTCGTGATAATGAGTATGTCCATAGACAATATAGCGCGCCGAATTGTCGACAAAGGACGGCTCCTGGAGTGCAAATCTGGCAAAGGAGCGATCCCCGCCGGCGGTCGATCTATTCTGTAACCGCAGCACGAGGCCATCCAGGTTGTCGAAGGAGATTGCCTTCGAGATCTTAATGGCGATTTCCATTTTGTCCACCAGGTCGAATTTGAAGGCTTTGTCGGCTTCGCGTATGAAATCCAATTGCAGGAGATTGTCCGCAAGATCATCCCATACCTTTTTTAACTCATTTTCGCGAGCGTCCAGGAGATGCTTTTCATCGGCAAGCTTCCGGATTTGTCCTGTAACCCATAAGGGTGTTGCCAGCGCCGGGCGGATGTTCGTGATGTGGCGCAGGTTGTTGATGATTTCCGGGCTCCAGCTGGATCTGCGTTTTAGCTCCTCCGGATAACGATTGCAGACTTCCATGGTGAATGCATCGCCCAGTGTCGAATAGTCCCGTCCCTTTTCATTGTCGAAATTGAAGGCGTCATAGCAGTCTCCATGGCGGGCAAACACCTTATATTCGCTGAACAGCCTCTCAATCTCGGGATATTCATCCGCCTTCCAGGGTTGGCTGGGGTCTGATTTGCGAAGGTCAAAGGGAAATGGGGAGGGCGGATTACACAGGCCCATCGCATTGATGATCTCCTGGCGGATTCGGTCAAACGCATCGCCCTCCAGATGGTAGTACCAGTCGTGATTCCCCACCATGTAATGGAAGCGGACCTTGAGCGGGACTTTTTCCTGGCTCTCGAGCATCCGCTCGCCGCTTTCATCGACCGGATCGAAATCGATATATTCACCGGTTGCCAGCTTTCGCAGGACCTCCAGGGCTTCCCTGTTATAGTCGAGGATGGAACGAGTGACTTCCAGCAGCTTCGCGGCAAACCTGGGGTCCTTGGGATCGGTCCACGGACGGACGTAATCTTTTTCGCCCGGTTCGGTGATACGGACCAGATTCACCCCCTCCACATTCATGATTTCCTCATTGCCGGGTGCCGGAAAAAGCCACTTTGTGGAATGAAGCGGGTCGAGGATATCGCCCATGAGCAGAACATCCAGTTCCTCGATCGGGCGGTATTTTCCGTAGCTCAGCGATGCAAAATGCGCGTCCTGGCGCAGCCGTTTGGCGAACAGATGGAATGCACTCGCAGGAATGGACTCGGCCGTGGTGCCATCCCCTAAATGAATGTCACTGATAATAATAAGCATGGAACCTCTTCGTTAATACATGTGCCGCCGGTTTGGGTCGATTATAGCCTTGTTATCGCACGGAAATTCGATCGCTTTAACCGTTTTGAGTGATATGATTTCACACAAATCCCGTGTGGACTGCGGTGAAGGAGAAGATATGGCTCGAAAAATCCTGGCATGGATCCTGATCGTTCTGGGCAGCCTGTTTCTCGTCTTCAGTGTGGCTGGCATCTTTGCCATCTGGATCTATAACGAACCTCTGACCCAAAAAGTGACCGCTCAATTAAGTGACATAGACAGCCAGCTGGCCCAGGCGCAGACCACGCTAAAAAGCTCGGAGCAGGAACTGGCGCGCGCCCTGAGGATCGTGGACGCCGCCCAGACCACTCTCGAAAAGCTGACACAGCAGACCAGCAGCGCCGCGAGCCTGTTCGACAACATTCAAAGCACATTGGATGGCCGGCTGCTTCCTGAGCTGAAGACCACGCGCGACCGCATCAGCTCCGCTCGTACATCTCTGGAAAGTCTGCAATCGGTCCTCAAGCGGGTAGGAAGCTTCATACCCGGTTTGGATCTCAGCGCCCCGGGGAAGGTTGTATCTGATCTGATCGCCTCCACGAAGTCTTTGGATTCTGAAATTGCCAATGTGGAAACGGTGGCTGAACAGGCATCGACATTTGTCAGCGACACCTCCTTTTTGCTGGGCGGGGATCTGTCTGGCACGCGCGAGAGTTTGCAGAACTTCCTGACCTCCATTCATGAGTATCAAGGAAAGGTAGCCGGCTGGCGCCAGGAGACCTCTGACTTAAAGGAGAAGGCGCCCCAATGGATCGACGAGGCGTCCATTGCGCTGACCATTTTTCTTTTGTGGTTTGGCCTCTCCCAATTTGGCCTTCTTCTCCATGGGCTCAATATGCGGCGAGGAGCCGATCCGCTGTTGGGACTTAAACGAACCCGGGTCATGGTGAAAGAAGATGGCGTGGACGAAACTGTCTAAAAGAATGCCGACGCCCCTATACCGAGCGTTTTCTGCTCTGCTCATGGACATACATTTCCTTATCGGCCTTGGAGAGCATGGCTTCCATGGTACTTTCCGGGTTTGCATCCTCCCAGATCGCTCTCCATAAACGGACCAGGTGCTGCAACTTCTGCTCTGACTGCGCCCCCAGGGATTTTATCCACTTTCGCTTGGAGCAGTTCCTGCTTTTAAGAGCAGTCTGTGGCTTGTGCGGAGCGTTATCGCTGAGCTTTCGGAAGGATTTCCTTTTCGCTTCTTCGCTCACGGGGCTCCTCCATGATCTTGTGGCCCTATCGAAAAGGAAATCAAGAGCTTTTAACAATAGGGGGAGTTGTGTAGGTCGTAGGTTCTCCTCTTCACAAGGATAGTGTAGCCCTATACCCATGGGAGAGATAAGAAATATGTAATCTTGACTTAGAACATTTGTTCTAATAAAATAGCGTTCCCGTTTTTCCTCCACCTATGATGTGACTAGGCTGGTTTTGTCCTACTCCAAGGCCAGCGACCGGATGATGAATGAAAAGCTCAACACAGCAGTTGAACGTCTTCCTTATTTACGCCCACACCGACAAGGATGCCGTCCATAAACTTCACCAACGCCTTGTAAGGGATGGAATCAATGCCTGGCTGGATGCCCAAAACCTCCAGCCTGGCCAGGACTGGCCGCATGAGATCCGCAGGGCTATCTTGAAAAGCGACCTGGTTCTGGTTTGTCTTTCGCGGGCGTTCAACAAACAGCCGGGATTCCGCCATGAGGAGCTCAGGATCGCATTTGAAAAGGCAAAGCTTCTCGACGACGGAGGAATCTTTATCATTCCTGTGCGCCTGGAAAAATGTAAAATGCCCGACTCCCTGGGCCATCTCCATCGAGTCGACCTGTTCGAGCCGGACGGATATAAAAAGCTGATCCACGCGTTGCTGGAGAAAATGAAGCAATGAACAAGAAAAGCCAGTCCTTGTGAAGAGGGACTGGCTTCTTTATTGAAACGACGAATTTGTTGATCTGGCCTATATCGAAAAATCGCCCCAGTGCCAGACGCCGTGATCCGGCGAATGCAAGGCAGGTTCGTGCGTATGTCCGCCTATGCGATTCTCCAGCGAGTTGACGTGGGCGATCAAAGCAGATAATGTCTCGCCAATGGTGTCGGGCAGGCTGCCGTGTTCGAGGTCCGGTTTTTCATCGGGGGCATGGACTGTATGCTCGCGAATGACGACCTGTCCCGGCACACCGACAACGACTGAATCGGGCGGCGTGGATTTGATCACCACGGCATTCGCACCGATGCGACTATTGTTTCCGATCGTGATCGCCCCCAGCACCTTGGCGCCCGCCCCAATTACCACGTTATCTCCGATGGTCGGATGGCGCTTGACCTTGTGCAGGCTCGTGCCGCCCAGTGTGACACCATGATAAAGTGTGACATTGTGGCCCACTTCTGCTGTTTCACCGATCACAACGCCCATGCCATGGTCGATGAAGAAATTATGTCCGATGGTTGCGCCGGGATGGATCTCGATGCCTGTGAGAAAGCGCGTGATTTGGGAGAGGAAACGGGCGATCAGTTTATAGCCGCTTTTCCAGAGACGATGCGACAGGCGATGTGCCCAGATGGCATACAGCCCCGGGTAGCACAACAGCACCTCAAGCTCGTTGCGCGCTGCCGGGTCGCGGTCCAGCACCGATTGGATATCGTCATGGATGGTCTTTAACATGGTACGTCTCTTCTTTCCGAACCCTGCATGTCGCTCGACAGCAGGCGTTTAATTCTTATACTAATCAGCCAGGTCGGCGTACAGGGCAGTGGATAGATATCGCTCCCCGAACGATGGGATGATGACCACGATCAGCTTCCCTGCATTCTCGGGCCGGTTGGCCACCTGCAGTGCGGCCCAGGTTGCCGCGCCGGACGAGATGCCGACCAGCAAGCCCTCTTCACGAGCCATGCGGCGGGCCATCTGGAACGCATCCTCGTTCTTGACGCGGATGACCTCGTCATAGATCTTGGTGTTGAGCACATCGGGGATAAAGCCCGCGCCGATCCCCTGGATGGGATGCGGTCCCTTCACACCGCCCGACAGGATCGGTGATGCGTCCGGCTCCACGGCGATGACCTTGAAGGATGGCTTGCGCGCCTTGATGACTTCGCCTACACCGGTGATCGTCCCGCCGGTGCCGATTCCCGCCACCAGGAAATCGACCCGGCCATCGGTATCCTTCCAGATCTCCTCGGCGGTTGTTTTGCGATGGATCTCGGGGTTGGCCGGATTCTTGAACTGCTGGGGCAGGAAATATTTTTTCGGGTCGGAGGCGACGATCTCCTCCGCTTTGCGGATCGCACCGCCCATGCCGTCCGGACCAGGCGTCAGGATCAGCTCAGCGCCATATGCGCGTAGTAACATCCGGCGCTCCTTGCTCATGGTCTCAGGCATGGTGAGGATCAGCTTGTAGCCACGGGCTGCAGCCACCATGGCAAGAGCGATGCCCGTGTTCCCGCTGGTCGGCTCGACGAGCACGCTGTCCTTGTCGATCAGGCCGGCTTTTTCGGCGGCGTCGATCATGGCGAAGCCGATCCGGTCCTTGACCGAGTGGCCCGGGTTGTAAAACTCCAGCTTGGCAGCCACTTCCGCCCGGGCGCCCTCGGTGACGCGGTTCAGGCGCACGAGGGGTGTATTTCCGATCAGTTCTGTTACATCCTTTGCGATTGTCATTTTCCATACTCCTTGTGAAATTTGCCTTAATTGCTGAAAATAAAAACGGCTGTCTGCCATGCAAGGATCATTCCTTGGCTTTGCAAACGATGGGCTTTAACGAAAAGGACGGATCGCAATCCGTCCTGTGCTATCGGGGTCTAGTCCACCGTTGCGGCAGTCAGCCGTGTTTCTCTGGGTTTCAGAGGCGGTGGCGCTAGCCCCGCCGTGTACACATGCAGGTCATAATTTTCATATCTTTCTATTGAATACCTGGATGGATGTTATCTTACCAGAGATGAAAGGTTTTGCGAGGTGAAGAGTCGACATCAAGTGTTACAGAGACTAATTGGACAAATTTAGTTGTATAATCATCGATAAAGTTTCCTCTAATAGGATTCATGGGAGGTATTCATGTCTCGAGTGTTCGTCTCCTATTCTCGTAAAGATATCGCCTTTGTTCAGCGGCTGGCAGCCGATCTAAAAAACGCCGGGATAGAAGTCTGGTACGATGTTTCAGGCATCGCCGGGGGCGACCGCTGGAGAAGCGAGATCGAAAATGCCCTGCGAAATTGCCAGTATGTGATCGTCGTGCTTTCCCCGGATGCGATCCTGTCACAGTGGGTGGAGCGCGAGTTTTTGTTTTCCTACAATCTCAAAAGAAAGATCATCCCATTGATGTATCGCTCCTGTGAGATCCCACTCAATTATGTGGACCTTAATATCATCGATGTGCAGGGCGACAACTATGCCAGGAATTTTTATCAGATCCTCGAAGCGTTGCGCATTGATACGGATATGGCTAAAATTAAAAGCCCGCCACACAGGACAAGGTATCAATATATTGCCCTGATTAGCGGTGGGGCCATGATCGTGGTTGCTCTATTGGCCGCGCCATGGCTTCGAGGGATGTTCCTTCCCGTTTCTCCTCTGCCGACTTCAACTTTGGAGATGGCAGGTGTCCCAATGTCTGAGCCCAGCTCAACTGCGACAGAATCTTTGGGGGCAACCGCTATGGTGCCTTCGCCCGTATCCGAGCCTTCCGAGATCATGGATAGCGAAGGTGTTGCGATGATGTTTGTACCTGCAGGATCCTTTACCATGGGAAGTGATCAAACCAATCCAGATGAAGTGCCTGTTCACAGCGTTTTCCTTGACAGTTTCTATATTGACAAATATGAGGTCACCAATGCTCTCTATCGGGCATGCGTGGATGCAAATGTGTGTTCTCCGCCAAAGGATGTAAATGATTATCTTAATTCACAATATGCCGACCATCCTGTCGTCTATGTGGACTGGAACATGGCAAAAATGTATTGTGAATGGCGCGGAGCAAAACTGCCTACGGAGGCGCAGTGGGAAAAGGCTGCGCGCGGTACAGATGGACGGACGTACCCCTGGGGGGAGGACATTGACTGCAGCGAGGCCAACTACCTTGACTGTGCCGGCGGCACATCCAGTGTGACGGCGCATCCGGGCGGAGCAAGCCCTTACGGCATATATGATATGGCGGGAAATGTATGGGAATGGGTTGCCGACTGGTACTCAGATACATACTATCAGATTTCACCAGCGAACGATCCGGGCGGGCCCGGAGATGGAAAATTAAAAATCGTGCGCGGGGGTGCCTGGAATGTAGGTCCATCCGCAGTTTACAGCTCACTTCGCAACCAAAAATCTCCCAATGTTTTTGACAATGATATTGGCATTCGCTGCGCCAGGGATGTTCCCCCACAGTAAAAAACCGCTGCAGGATGGGTCTTGCGCGTCAGTATCTAATAGGCAATCGTTTCCCTCTTCTGGTTTACCCGGCCTTTTCTGTTGGCTACGGAACGATGTAATGAAGGACGGGTATCTTTTGCAAAAAGCGCACAATCAAAAACGAAAGCGCGAAAACGATCGTGACGACCAGGGGAATGCTCCAGGCGGGATTCCCGATAAAGGTATCCAGATGAATGCCGGGTATCCAGCTTTGTAATACTTCGATGACAAGCACATGGACCAGGTAAATCCCAAAACTGGCCGCTGCAAGATCCCGCAGAAAACCATGGCTGGTCGACGGTGCAAAGAGCCCGGCTTCAGAGATCCATTTCAGTAAAAGAAAAGCTGCCGAAGAGGCGATGATTACATTTGGAGTGGTGAAGACATAAAAGAAGCCGTCAAATTTGCCCGAAGCCCTGGTCAAAAAATAAGTGCCTGAGATTGTCCCAAGCGTTGCCAGAACCCAGATGGCAGCCGTAAGAATTAGCGTAAAACGGGACAGTTTCCACGGCCCCAGCAAATAGCCGAGGAAAAAGAATCCCACATAGCCGGCTATCAGAGGCGGGTGAAGCTTGGTAGTGAGATCTGCAAATTTACTGGCAAGATCCAGGCCAGATTGAAAAATCAGCCAGAGGCCGATGAAGTACCAGAGAATTTTGAGATCGGTATCCGGGCCGATCATCAGCCGCAGAACAGGCAGGATCAGGTAGATACCAATCAACGCATATAAAAACCATAAATGATAATAGGCACCCTGTACCAGGAGCAGGTCCTGGATCACGCGCGGACTGCAGGTTCCCGGGTGATTCCCACAGAACCAGCCCAGATAGATCAGTGACCAGACGATGAAGGGGATGAGTACTTTGGGCATACGCTTCCTATAGAAGGTTTCCAAACTCTCTCGGCGGGGCAACAACAGATAGCCGCTGATCATAAAGAACAGCGGAACACAGATGCGCGCGATCCCACCGTAGATATCTGCGATGAACCAGTGACTTTCCGGTACCTTCCCCCAGATGTTGGTAAGCTGCCCTGATACATGAACGACGATCACCAGTAATACTGCGACCACACGGATAAGATCCGGCCAGGGGATGAATTCCTTCCGGCGGACTTGACCATCCATGGGGATATTTTGGCACAGGAGTATAAGAATTCAGTAGGATTTTCCGCGCGCTTTCCTTCGGTTGTATAATTTAATAATTCCATTCGGTGGGAGATCTCATGCCAGAACCGCAGCCCCCTCTCAAAGTTTTTCTCTGCCATGCGTCACAGGATAAGCCTTTCGTGCGTGAACTTTTCCATCGATTGAAGGCGGAAGGCTGGATCGATCCATGGCTCGATGAAAAAAAACTTCTGCCCGGGCAGGACTGGCGATTAGAGATCGAGAAGGCGGTGGAAACATCGGATATCGTCATCATTTGCCTTTCGAATGTCTCTGTCAGCAAAGAGGGATATATCCAGAAGGAATTTAGATACGCGCGGGAGATTGCTCTTGAAAAGACTGAAGGAACAATTTTCATTATCCCGTTGCGTTTGGACGATTGTGATGTTCCAAGAGGATTAAGTGAATATCAATGGGTTGAT
>JBLMZU010000468.1:0-6587 GCA_050258995.1 Bacteroidota bacterium | reverse complement strand
CCTGCTGGGTGTGGGAGCCCCCATCCACGTGTTGCAGACCGGGGATGATGTCAATGCCATCGTGCAGGTGGCCTCCGTGGCGGTGATGGATGTGATGAGCCGCGAAGAAGCGAAGTAAACGGGATCAATACGGAGACGTGATTCACTCCAAACTTAAGCAATGAATCACAGCGACACGCAGAAAAACAATAAAGCGCTCCGTGATTAATGAGCCTGTAACGGCGAAAAAGAAGAGCCGGCCCGGACATTGGGTCGGCTCTTTCGATGTTTATGGGTGCCAAAATAAGGAAGGATTAAATTCGGGGTGCGTTATGTCCGGTTTAACGGCCCGGTCAGCGCCAGGATTTCCGGCTCATCAGGATGGGAACGATAATGATCGCCGAAATTACGCCTCCCATGATGACGATCTGGTCGGTGGAGCCCATCTCGGACTTTCCGCGTGCGTGTAAAGGAGGGTCGGCCTGCAGGGTGACGCCGCTTGTGTTGTCTGTCTTTGCATCCGAGGGAGCGGAGTAGGTCAGTGCTGCACAACACAGGGCCAGGAGTAAACTCAATCCGATTGTGATGAGAGGGGGGATGTATCTTTTCATGAGCTGAGGACCGCTTGTCGAATGATGGGTGTGGGTATCTTTTTCCATGGAGCTGTATCGAGGATACCTTGCGTGGCAGCCGGTGAGGCGGTGGCAATAAGTATATCATGCGATATTTCGGCTGAATCCTACCTATTATATGTACTTCGCTGTGCTTTTGCAGTATAATGCCGTCGTTACTGGCGGGGATCAGTAACGTTCAGAGGAGCAGAGTTGATCTCAGATACTCTACACATTTAATTATATACTCGTCCCATCACAGAAAGTGGTTGGGACGGGTTTGTGTTTGTATACGGTCGTTGCTCCTTCTATCGGTCGGTCCCATGTCCTGTTATTTTTCGCATCGTTAAGGTTCGGAAAGAAGATCTTTTGCCACAGGAGTATGCATGATCCGAAATTTCTTTAGATGGCTCCGTCAGCCAACTGGTTTGATCGCAGTGCTGATCGGCGGCCTGGCGTTGTTCAGTATTGCAGCGTATGGGATTTACCTTACCCAGCAGCCACCCGAACAACCCATCCAATTCAGGCATGATGTTCATGTGAAACTGGGGGTACAGTGTCTGTACTGCCATCCGGGGGCGTTGCGGGGGCCATCACCGGGCCTGCCCACTTTGACCAAATGCTGGGGCTGTCATCAGCAGATCGCCAAAACAAACACCAGCCCGCGGCTGGCGGTCCTGAAGGATTACGTGTTGAACAACAAGGAGATCGCCTGGGTGCCCGTCGCACAGGTGCCGGACTTTGTCCATTTTACGCACCGGCCCCATATTGCAGCGGGATTGAACTGTGAGAACTGCCATGGCGATATGTCCAACGTGGAGATCGCCAAGAATCCGCAGGTCATGAACATGGGCTGGTGTCTTGCCTGTCATCGAGCGCGCTTTGCCAACGATCCGGAAAAGCTGACCAAGCTGACCGACTGCGGCACGTGCCATTATTAAACCGGGTATTTAAAAGGAAGAGAAGAGAATATGACCGAAAAAATCTCCCGGCGTGATTTTCTGAAGCTTGCCACCGTAGGAGCGACCGGTACAGCGATCCTGACCGGTTGTGGCCCGGCCTCCCGTTATGTCAAGCGGGAACCGTACACCAAGATGCCGGAGTATACCTACAATGGCCTGAGCACTTATTACGCCACATCGTGCCGTGAATGTGCTGCGGGCTGCGGATTGATCATCCGCACCATGCAGGGACGTGCTTTAAAGGTGGAGGGGAATCCCAAGCACCCGTTAAATCTCGGTAAGACCTGCGCCCGGGGCCAGGTGGCCGTGGAGGGACTATATAATCCGAACCGTGTCACCGGGCCGATCAAGCATAAACGCGGGCAGGCGCTCTACGACAACCAGTGGGATAACATTGCAGCCAATATGAAGTGGGACGACGCCATCAATGTGGTGGGCGACGCGCTCAAGGATCCCGGCGGTGTTGCGTTCCTGATGGGATTGAGCCCGGACCATCTCTTTGACCTGGTCACCGACCTGACGACGGGCATCAGCGCTGCTTCTCCGATCCGTTACGGGGTCGCAAGTACGTTTGAGACCCGGGCCACGCTCAGCCAGGCCGCCCAGAACCTCTTCGGCCAGGCAGGACTGCCATTCTTCGATCTCGGAAATTCTGATCTTGTCATTTCATTTGGCGCTAACTTCGTGGAGCCCTGGCTGTCACAGGTGTCGTACAACACGGCCTATGCCAGGATGCGCCGCGGAAATCCCGACCGGCGCGGCTATCTCATCCAGTTCGAACCCCGCATGTCCCAGACAGCCTCCAAGGCAGACATGTGGGTCCCGATCGTGCCCGGCACCGAAGGCCAGGTCGCGCTTGCGATCGGCAGACTGGTCGCCGAAGCACGCGGCGGCACCCTACCCCCGGTATTCGAAGCGGTCGACACAAAAGAGATCTCCCAGGCTGCCGGCGTGGCAATGAATACGCTTCAGGATGTGACCAATCGCATCCTGAAAGCAGCTGCACCGCTCGCCATCCCCGGCGGATCGCCCCTCGGGCGGGAGAATGGGCTCGCCACCGCCCAGGCCATCCTGGCGCTCAATGCCGGCAACAACATGATCGGAAAACAGGGCGGCGTCTACCTCTCGCCGCTTGCCCCGACGGAGGATGCCTATCACCGGCCGGCGAGCGCACAGGAAATGAGGGACTTCATTGGAAAGATGAAAAGCGGCGCGATCAAGGTATTGTTTATCCATGGGGTCAACCCTGTGTTCGAGCTGCCGAAGTCGCTCGGTTTCGAAGATGCACTGAAGAATGTGGGAACGGTGATCTCCTTTGCGACCTTCCCGGATGAGACCGCGGTCGCCGCCGATTATGTATTCCCCGACCGGCATGGGCTCGAGTCGTGGGGTTACCAGCGGGTGGCCACCGGTTCGCCCCAGCCTGCCCTTTCGGGGATGCAGCCTGTTGTGACGGGCGTGTATCCAAAAGATGGCAACACCGAGCTTGTCTACGATGCACGCGCCACAGCCGATGTGCTGATTGCCGCGGCACAGGCCATTGGCGGCGCGGCTGCAAAGGCCCTGCCGTATAGCGATGAAGTTAATTTTATCCAAAGCCAGCTTGAGCCTCTGGTGGGCCAGTCGGGCGGCTCCTTTTCCGCGCCTGACATGAATACCTTCTTTGCCTCCTTCCAGCAGTATGGCGGCTGGTGGCAGACAGCTTCGGCCCTGGCCGCTCCCACGGCTGCCGATGCACTGGCAGGTGGTCTTTCCGTTCCCCCGGCCCGCTTTGCCGGGGAAGGGGAGTTCTTCCTCCTGCCGTTTCTTTCGCCGACCCTGGGCGAGGCCGGGGCGAACAAACCCTGGCTGCAGCAGCTGGCAGATCCCACCACAACGGTCATGTGGAACACCTGGGTGGAGATGAATCCGGACACCGCCCACAAGCAGGGGATTGAAAATGACGATATCCTGCGGATCGTGAGCGAAGCCGGGCAGGTGGAAGCCCCTGTGTATCTGTATCCCGGTATCCGGCCCGACACGATTGGCATGCCCTATGGGCAGGGACATACCGCCTACGGCGGCTATGCCGAGGGGCGCGGCGCCAACCTCAATAATTTATTAAGTGCAAACTTCAATGAAGCCGGTGACCTGGCGTTCGCAGGAATGAAGGTCCGGGTGGAGAAGACCGGAAAGAAGCGTGAACTGGCCCGTATGGAAGGCAAACTGGGTGTATACGGTTTTACTGAGGAAAAATAGGAGAGACAATTATGGCGACTGAATTGGAAAAGCCCGGGTTAACGAGTCAAGCGCAGGGAGAGCAAGCCGTTGGGAAGTGGGGGATGACGATCGATCAGGATCTCTGTACGGGCTGCCAGGCCTGTGTGGCAGCCTGCTCGATGGAAAACAATGTCCCCTTTGTTTCCGAGGAGGACTCAGGCTACGGCCGCTTCATGCAGTGGATTCGCATCGAGCGCCTGTGGAAGAGCATGGAATATCCGGACGTCGCAATGACTCCCTACCAGCCCATGCTCTGCCAGCAGTGCGGGAATGCCCCCTGTGAGCCGGTCTGCCCGGTCTATGCCTCGGTGCACAGCCTGTCGGAGGACCTCAACTTGCAGGTCTACAACCGCTGTGTGGGTACACGTTACTGTGGGAATAACTGCCCCTACCAGGTGCGTGCCTTCAACTGGTGGGATTACCAGGATGAGCGAATTCATAAGGACCTCATCCCTCTGCATAATTCCCTGAATCCCGATGTGACCGTCCGCCGGCGCGGTGTGATGGAGAAGTGCACGTTCTGCATCCAGCGCATCCATAAAGCGGAGGACACGGCCCGGGCTACAGGCCAATCGATTGACGATGTCGAATTCACATCTGCTTGTGCACAGGCCTGCCCCACCAACGCGATCGTCTTCGGCCGGCTGGATGACCCGACCTCACAGGTCAACCAGGATGCTGAGGATAATGCGAGCCGCGCTTACAAGGCCCTCGAAGAGGTACGGACTGTCCCGCGTATCACTTATCTGAAGGGAGGGGTTTGATGACCAGTATTGCCAAGCCCCTTGCAACTCCGCATAACGAGGAACATGAGGATCCGCGCGAGCATTTGATGCACGACCCGCTGCCGCGCGGGCAGATGAATGAAATGGTGATGGAGGCGATGCACAGCACCAGCCCCATCTTCTGGGTCATTACCGGCATCCTGGCGGTGACCGTTTTGTTAACGCTCGGCTATGACTGGTACGTTTTAATTATGCAAGGCCAGGGTACCACTGGCGAGCTCCGCCCCGATTATTGGGGTGTATTCCTGGTGAACACCGTGTTTTGGATCGGTATCAGCCATGCCGGTACGTTCATCTCGGCGATCCTGCGTGTCTTGAAAGTCGAATCCCGCCGTCCGTTCACACGGGCAGCAGAATTGATGACCACCTTTGGTCTGGTGCAGGCGGGACTCAGCGTCTTCATGCACCTTGGCCGTGTCTGGCTGACCTACTGGATGTTCCCGCTCCCGAACCAGCGCACAATCTGGCCCGATTTCCACTCCCCGCTGATGTGGGACTTGATGGCGATCACCACCTATTTATTGTGCTCCACCATGTACCTGTTCCTGCCACTCATCCCGGACCTGGCGATGGCGCGTGACCGGACCCCAAAAGGCCCCTTGAGTTATTTTTACAGGACCCTGTCGCTCGGTTTCCGCGGCACCGAAGGGGAGTGGAAGAACCTGACCACGGCGATGAACATCTTTGCCTTCGCCATCATCCCGGTCATGTTCTCGGTACATACAATCGTGTCCTGGGACTTTGCGATGGCAAGCCGCCCGGGTTGGAGCTCGACCGTCTTCGGCCCCTACTTCGTGATCGGTGCCCTGCATTCCGGCATGGCAGCCGTCGCCATCGTACTGTTCCTGCTGCGCTCCACGATGAAAAATTACAAGTACTTCCTGCGCCCGGAACACTTCAACACGATGGGTATGCTGATGCTGCTGGTCTCGATGGCCTGGGCCTATTTCTACTTCAATGATTATATTGTCCCCTGGTATGGCGGCGATGTCTGGGACAAGCTGCTCCAGGAGTACACGGAGAAGGGTCCGCTGGCAATCCTGTGGTACACGATGTTGTTCTGTAATATCGTGGTGCCCTGGGCGATCTTATGGAACAAAAAGTGGCGGCAGACCCCGTGGCTCCTGGCGGTCGTAGGCCTGTTGATCAATGTCGGCATGTACCTGGAACGCTATATCATTATCCCGGTAGGTGTAACGATCAACCGCATGCCGTTCACCTGGCGCCAGTACTATCCCCGGATTGAAATTCCGTTGACAATAGGCACCTTTGCCTTGTTCCTGCTGTTGTATATGCTGGCTTCCCGTGTCATTCCTTTGGTCCCGGTTTGGGAGGTACAGGAAGGCCAGGAAGCCCACGCCATCCGCAAGGTGGGCAAGGCACATGTGTCTACGTTGAGTGACCTTGAGTAGAAAGAGGCATGGTTATGGCTGAACCGATTACACTTCTCGCCATGTTCGAAGACTTCGAGCCCGCTTCGGAGGGCTTCGGAAAATTACCGGAATTGGGCGTCCCCGACGGTGACCTGAACGTCATCTCGGGCATCCCGATCAAGAACACAATATTAGGAAGGCCTGCCGCGAAGACCTATGTGCCGCGCATTGGTATGTTTGGTGCGGCCCTAGGAATGTTCCTGGGTCTCTTCTTCATCTATGGAATACCCTTTCTGTATCCGTTGAAGGTCGGCGGACAGCCGATCTTCCCGGTTCCCCAAGGGATCATTATCACCTTTGAAATGACCATGCTGGGCTTGATGGGCTTTTCGTTCATCGGCATGTTCGTGGACAGCGGCTTCCCGTCCTATACGCCCAAGCAATATACGCCCGAGATCAGCGATGGCAAGATCGCGGTCCTCTTTCCCTGCCAGCCTGAGGAGCAGGAAAAGTACATCGAAGCAATGAAAAATGCAGGGGCTGAGAAAGTGGAGCCGGTGGAGGCGCGTCATCTATGAGTACCAGTCTCAGCGTCATCCTCAGGCGCATGGCCATCGT
>JBLMZU010000467.1:0-5281 GCA_050258995.1 Bacteroidota bacterium | reverse complement strand
GGAGGAGAGTGCACAGTGAAGCTGGGACGGAGTGAACTCTTTGCGGGACGGGCGCTGCTCGTGGCGCTGATGGCATTCACGATCCTGCCTTTCATCAGTATCTTCATGACTGCCCTACATCCATCGGGGACCGTGCCCGGTGGACTCGAATGGCCCTCGGATCCGCGGTGGGGCAACTTTGTGGAGGCATTCAAAGTTTCGCAGATGCCGGCGCTTATCATGTCGAGCACATTCATCGTGCTGGCCGTGGTGCCGGTTGCACTGATTATCTCGACAATGGCCGGGTTTGCCATTGGTCTCCTGCGGATTCGTGGTGCGAACGTGCTTCTCTTCCTTTTCGTATTCGGGCTGACGCTGCCTTTCACGGGGATCATCATCCCCATCTACTACCTGGAGCGGGCGATGGGTATCTATAATACTCGGCTCGCGATTCCTTTGCCGCTGATCGCTTTATACATGCCCTTTGCAGTCTTCTGGATGCGCGCCCACTTCGTCAACATGCCGCCTGAGATCTCGGAGGCGGCCCGTGTCGATGGCGCCACCACCTGGGACTTGTTCTGGCGCATCCATGTACCACTCGCGCAGGCGCCAATCACGTCGCTCGGGATCCTCATGTCCATCTGGACGTGGAACCAGTTTCTCCTTGCGCTGGTGCTGGTTGAGGACCCAACGAAGCGAACGATGGCCGGTGCACTGGGGGCGTTTCAGGGACATTACGCGACCGATGTCCCCCTGCTATGCGCCGGCACGATCCTAATTCTGGTACCCACCCTCATCGTCTTCGTGCTGTTTCAGCGCCAGATCATACAAGCGTTGCTCCAGGGCGCGGTCAAGGGATGAGCCGCAGTTACCTCTCATAGAACTCATAACAAAGTAGAAGCCGAATATGCCGCTGACCTTTGACTTACCCCTCGAATTGCTTAAGACCTATAAAGGCACAAATCCGTGTCCGTCCGATTTTGATTCATTCTGGGATAGGAACTTGGCGGAAATGCGTTCCATAGATCCCAAAATCGAATTGATCGCGGCTGAATTTACGGCACCGAACGCCGAGTGTTTTCATCTGTTTTTTACCGGTGTTGGAGGGGCGCGTGTGCATGCCAAACTATTGCGTCCTGCGAAAGCACCTATCCCCCATCCTGCTGTATTGATATTTCATGGCTACACAGGCGATTCTGGTGACTGGTTCGATAAGCTTGGTTATGTTGCTGCAGGTTTTACCGTGGCTGCCTTGGATTGCCGTGGCCAGGCGGGATTATCAGAGGATAAGGGGGGTGTTACTGGGAATACTCTTCATGGGCAAATTATTCGCGGCCTGAATGATGCATTGCAGGGTTCCCCGGAAAAATTGCTCTTCCACCGGATATTTCTTGATACAGCCCAACTTGCCAAGATTGTTATAGAAATGCCCGATGTGGATAGGAACCGGGTTGTCGTTACGGGTGGCAGTCAGGGAGGTGCGCTAACCATAGCTTGCGCCGCCCTGGAGCCTCGCATCAAACGCGCCGCGCCGTTATTCCCCTTCCTAAGCGACTACATGCGGGTTTGGGAAATGGATCAGGCAAAAGATGCCTATAAGGAACTACAGGAATATTTCCGTCATTCAGATCCTATGCATAAACTTGAAGCAACAGTATTTGAAAAGTTGGGTTACATTGACATTCAATTTCTGGCTCCTCGTGTCCGGGCTGAGGTACTTTGGGGGATCGGTCTAATGGACACCATCTGTCCGCCATCCACGCAGTTTGCTGTTTACAACAAGCTCAACTCGCCGAAAAAGATGGCGATCTACCCCGATTTCGGCCATGAGCCGTTGCCAGGGTGGTCTGATCAGGCTTTTCAATTCCTGATGGGATCGCAGATATGATTTTGGCTGGCGATCCTACTGCGCTTCTAGAGATTAAAGATCACGCTTTCAACCCTCCTTTCGATAAAAAGTATTGCTTACCCCTATCATGAAAAATCAAGTACAACTCATCACATATGCAGACCGCCTGGGTGGAAGCAATATCGCAGAATTCCATCGATTACTCAAGGGACCATTGGCCGGGTTGTTTGGTAGTGTTCATCTACTTCCATTTTATTACCCCATTCATGGTGTCGATGCTGGTTTCGATCCCATCGATCACACCCAGATCGATCCCTTCTTGGGGAATTGGGACGATGTTAAGGCATTAGGGCAAGATGTGGATCTGATGGCCGACTTGATCGTGAACCATATATCGTCTGCCTCCCCACAATTCATGGATTATTCCGAAAAGGGCGATGCTTCCATTTATAACGGCATGTTCCTGACCATGGATAGTATCTTTCGCGAGGGCGCTACAGAAGCTGACTTGCTGGCTATTTACCGTCCCCGACCAGGTTTGCCTTTTTCCTATGTCACACTGAAAAATGGTAAAAAACGCCTGCTATGGACAACCTTTACCAGACAGCAAATTGATATCAACGTAAATCATCCACAGGGTTGGGCTTATTTGCAATCGGTGCTGCAAACACTACATGAGAATAATATTCGAATGGTGCGGCTTGATGCAGTTGGCTATGCCGTTAAAAAAGCCGGAAGCAGTTGTTTCATGATCCCGGAAACCTTCACCTTTATAGAAACTCTTGCGCAACAGGCTGCAACGCTGGGGATCGAAGTACTTGTCGAAATTCATTCCTATTTTCGCAGGCAAATCGAAATAGCTCGTCAAGTGGCACGTGTCTATGATTTTGCGCTGCCGCCCCTTATATTGCATGCGATATTCAATCGTACAGCCCGTCACCTACAGGAGTGGCTGGAAATTAGTCCGCGCAATGCCATCACCGTACTCGATACACACGATGGCATCGGTATGATCGACATTGGCGTGGATGGCACAGATCCGCAAGAACATCCCGGTTTGATCTCGCCGGAAGAGTTGGACAATCTGGTCGAAAGAATTCACATTAACAGCAACGGGCAGAGTCGGCAGGCTACCGGTACGGCAGCTTCCAATCTGGATCTATACCAGATCAACTGCACATTTTATGATGCCCTCGGGCGTAATGATCAAGACTATTTGTTGGCACGCGCCATTCAATTTTTTGCTCCAGGTGTACCGCAAGTCTATTATGTAGGCTTGCTGGCAGGTGAAAATGACATGGCTTTATTGGCAAAGAGTGGCGTCGGGCGTGACATCAACCGGCATTACTATACGACTGAAGAGATTAACCGTGCCGTTCAGCGTCCTGTTGTTCAATCCTTGTTTGAGTTGATCCGTTTTCGTAATTGGCATCCGGCTTTTGATGGGACCTTTAGTTTACCTGCAACTCGGGAATCTGAAATCACATTGCGCTGGGACAATGGCGAGGCTTGGGCTATGTTAGAAGTCAATTTTGATTCGGGTTCATATCAAATAACCAGTAGCCCTTAGCTCTATTCAGATGTGCCTAAAAAATGGGTTTGCTACAGAGTTCACGGAGTTCGCTCAGAAAAAGCCCTCAAATCCATGGCAAGCCTATAACATTATCTGCTTTCGGGGGAAGTCCGCTCGTATACTGGTGAAAAGATAACTTAACCCATCGGGTTGTTTAACCCACGTAAGATTTTGATGTTTTGAAATTTATCAGACACAAAACTTAATCCGATTATGTACATTGGGGTTACCCCGTTTCAGTGGACACAGGTAGGCTTGGGGATTGTGGGGTACGAGGCTGCAGGGCTTCGTACCGGTTGGGTGAGAGATAGTCGATCGCAGAGTGACGACGATGCGGATTATACGAGCCTTCGATAAACTGAAAAACGACTGGGCGGGTTTCAGCCGGAGTGCGGAAGCTGGTGCAGTCCAGCAGTTCGCATTCGAGGGTGGCGAAGAAGCTTTCACACATGGCATTATCCCTTCGACTTCGCTCAGGGTAAACTCCGCAATCACCGACCGAGCCCATGGAAGGGCGGATGCCAGCATCGCGGCAGCGGCGACCAAAGGCAAGGGACGTGTACCAGCCACCATGGTCGGAATGGTGGATGACGTCCTGGGGGCGGCGTTGCCGGGTGATTTCTAACCATTGATTGTTTTGAAATCCCACGTCAGCTTTTTACGCCAAAGTGTATAACGGACTATGATACGGAAAACATGGCAGCTCTCTACAAAGAAGCCATCGCTGTGAGGGACTGCTCCATATCTACGCAATCAATCCTTTTAAATCCTAGGCTTATTTCCGTCCGATCTGGGTGACCAACAGTCGGCGAGTTCACCCAGATCAATCAAATCGTGGATGATCAGGCTGCTAGGAGTTTTGCCTTCGCAGCCGCGAACTCTTCGTCGGTGAGCACGCCCGCCGTGTGCAGTTGGGCAAGCTCATTGAGCTTGGATGTCAGATCGCTCGGGGCAGGCGCCTGTGGGGCCTGAGCCGCGTACTGCGGGGGTTGCGCAGCCTGCTGCTGCTGTGCCTGGGCATCGGCGGCACCCTGCTGGTAGGCCTGGTCCTGCTGCTGCTGGGCAGCTGCATCCTGCTGGGCATACTTCTGCTGCTGGTGGTGCTGTACTGCGCCGGCTGTACCGGCAACCACTGCCGTGCCGACCGCCACACGGGCAACACTTCTTCCTACTGCTCTTCTTCGCATCATCTTGACCTCCTCGGGGTCTTTTTTAAAAAAGGCTTCAATTACGCCGGTTGATCAGCGTTGGAAATTTTTGCCATCGCCTCTTCCACAACTTCATAGGGGATGCGGACCTGCTCGAGCACTTTTCCATCTGCCCGGACCACGGCGTTCTTGAACTTGACCGCCCACAGGTTTTCAAAGAGCATGGCAGCCGCCGTGGTTCCGTTCTTCATGACCTCGGCGAGACCTTCGATATCCTCCACTTGAATGAGCCCGCTGGCTTCCACATGCAGCGGGTCGAAGATACCAATCAGGTCGGGACCCAGCTGGTTGATCTCCAATGCCTGGTGACTCCCATCTTCATTCTTTTGGATAATGACCAGGTCAACCACCTTGACGATCTTCTTTTTGACCAGGTCAAACAGCGCCGGCAGGATCTCACCTTTCAGATTGTCATTCTTGAATTCGAGTGCAAGAAAATCAATTTGACCTTATGTCATTGCAATTCTCCATTCTTTCATTTATTTTTTCAATTGTTTGTGAATCACCTGCCAATAATGCGGACTGTCATATCCCAGATTATTGACTGCTCTGTAATCTCTTCCTCAATTTATAGAGTGATGCTCTGGTCAAATGCCTGCTCACCCCGGTGAACCTTGTAAATAGACCGGATTAGTTCACTCGGCGCCGACTCTTGCATTACATCCCCCATGG
>JBLMZU010000466.1:0-2998 GCA_050258995.1 Bacteroidota bacterium | reverse complement strand
GATGGCGCCCATCGTACAAATCACCAAGCTCGATAAATACTTCGGCCGTCTGCACGTATTGAAAGAAGTCTCCGTGGATGTTGCGCCTCGTGAGGTGGTCTGTGTCATTGGGCGAAGCGGCTCCGGAAAGAGCACCATGTTGCGCTGCATCAATTTTCTCGAGGAGCCCTCCTATGGCAGCATTGAAGTGGACGGCATTAAAGTAGCAGCGGGAGAAAGGGGAAAACAACACAAGCAGCTGGTCCATGACATTCGCCTGAAGACAGGCATGGTCTTTCAGGAGTTCAACCTGTTCCCGCACATGACCGTCCTGGAAAATGTGATCGAAGGTCCCATCACGGTAAAAAAGATGAAACGGTCGGAGGCGATCGATCTGGCGGAGCAAAACCTGGATAGCGTGGGTCTGTTGTTCCAGAAGGATGAATATCCCATGCGCCTCTCGGGCGGACAGAAGCAGCGGGTTGCCATCGCCCGCGCCCTCACCATGCAGCCCAAGGTCATGCTCTTCGACGAGCCGACCTCGGCCCTCGATCCGGAGCTGATCGGCGAGGTGCTCAACGTGATGAAAAAGGTTGCCAAGGACGGCATGACCATGCTGGTGGTCACGCACGAAATGGGGTTCGCCCGCGAAGTTGCGGATAGAGTCCTGGTGATGTCAGATGGTGAGATCATCGAGGACGAGAAACCGGCCGACCTGTTCAGCAAGCCCAGGGACCCGCGCACCAAGGCCCTGATCGATCGCTATCGCACCGGCGGCGCCCAATGACAGTAGCGATTACGCGCCAAGTGAGTCCCCGCTTTAACGAGTGCGAGCTTACCCACATCGAGCGGACTCCGATCGATCTCGATCTCGCAAGAATTCAACATCACAATTATGTCCGGGCGCTTAAAAGCCTGGGATGCGGATGCGACGTGCTGGAACTGCCGGCCGAGCCGGAACTTCCCGATTCTGTTTTCGTGGAGGACACAGCTTTCATCCTGCCGGAAGTGGCGGTCATCACGCGACCCGGCGCGGATTCTCGAAAGCCTGAGACCGAGTCGATCATCCAGGTGCTGTCCCCGCTCAAAAACCTGGTGCATTTACAGGAGCCTGCCACACTGGACGGTGGGGATGTTCTTGTTGTAGGCAAAAGGATCTTTATTGGATTGTCGACTCGTAGCAACCAGGCAGCAATCGACCAGCTCAACGCCTTGCTCGGCGAATATGGTTACTCCGTCACCGGCGTACAAATGCATGACTGCCTGCATTTGAAATCAGCCGTTTCCCGCGTGGACGACCACACCTTGCTCATCAATAAAAGCTGGCTGGAACCCCATCACTTCCAGGACTATCGGCAGATCGAGGTCGACCCGGCTGAGCCCTTCGCCGCCAACTGTCTGCCTGTTGGACAGTCGATCATTTATCCGACATCCTTCCCAAAAACCTGCGCCAGGCTGGAGGAGGCAGGTTATCAAGTGCTCACCGTTGACGTCTCCGAGCTGGCAAAGGCTGAGGGGGCCGTCACCTGCTGCAGCCTGATCATCCCGTAAGAGACTCTAAAGGTTTTGTCTGCTTCGGCTTGTTGAATGCCATCCGGCACAAATTCAATGAAAACGGAGCAGGGCCTACACTGCATCCGCATGAACGGATTTGGCCTGCGCTCTGCGCTGGCGTGAGGCCATGAAAGCAATGTAGGCAATCTCGATTAACAGCATCAATCCCCAGGTAACCACCATGCTCCAATTATAGAGGCAGGAGTTTCCGCCAAGGCAGACCCAGGCACTCGTGGCTGCCCATAAAATCGGCCAGGTTACAAGCAGGCTGCCCGTCAACCGGAAACAAACCGCCCACAGGACAGCATCGTAAAACTGGTATTGCATGGCCTGCGGCATATACCCGGCGTGATAGATGGCAAAGCCCAGTCCTGCCAGCAGGATGCCAGGCAGAACTCCGAAATCCTTCTCAAATCGTAATTGCAGCCAGCCGAAGACAAAAAGCGGCTCAAATAGTGACAGGGCGCCTGCCGCAGCCATGGGCATCCAGGCCGTGGAGAGAATCCTCGCACCGCCCAGGAAAAACGGGAAGACGACCACCATGCTGAGTAGCACGCTCAGCGCAAGTGAAGGCAACCATTTTCGCAGCGTGAGTCCCAGGGCCGAAACTGGCTGTTTATCCACCTGCGTCACCCAGTAGACGGGGATTCCCACAGAGAGCACGGGCACCACGACCAGTCATATGAGAGTCAGAACGGCCAGATTGCCAGGATTGGCCCCGAGGACGGTATAGGCTGCGGCCATGGCCAATAAGGTCAGGATCGCTGCGGCGCTGTTACGAGTGGGGGCCCATTTGACCAAAACACAGTTTGTCGGTTCGGATGTATTCATTGCAGCCTCCTTCTGCCTGCCAGCTTGCAGGCAATGGCAAATAACATCCTTACTGCATGACTGCCGTCTCAGCACCTAAAATTGAACTATATATTTGGCGATCGATTATTAATAACCAGACTTGCTCAACCCTTAACAATCATTCTATAGATTTCCCTACCGCGAGTCAACAGACGTGCCGGCAAAACTTTATAGGATCGGGCAAAAATAACCGGCATTCGGAACCAGATCCCAGAAACAAAAAATCCCCTGCACGGGGATTTTTTCTCCCATCAAATTGTGCGCTGGGGGGGACTTGAACCCCCACGCCTTTCGGCACATGGCCCTCAACCATGCCTGTCTGCCAATTCCAGCACCAGCGCTCGAGCACGGCGTATTATAATCGGCTTCATTACATTGTCAAGCAAGGAGAACGCATGACTCGAATCGTTGTAGATGCAATGGGGAGTGACAATTTTCCAGTGCCAGACGTGGAAGGCGCTGTCATGGCTGCCCGCGAGTTTGGGGTGGAAGTGATCTTGGTTGGAGATGAAGCAAAGGTCAAGCCGGTTCTCGAAAAGCAGGATCTTCAGGGGCTGAAAGTGCGCCTGGTCCATGCCCCGGAAATGCTGACCATGAACGACAAAGGCATGGC
>JBLMZU010000465.1:0-3357 GCA_050258995.1 Bacteroidota bacterium | reverse complement strand
GCCGGCCTGATCCCCTAAGCGGCATTTAGAGAGGGCTCTGCATGGTTACAATTAACTATCGTAAAAGTGACGCTTTCAAGAAGAAGCTTCCCCGGTTCTTTCAGTACCTCGTCCTCACCATTGTTACTCTGATCATTGTGATACCCCTCGTGCTCATGGTCTTCGGGGCGCTCAAAACGCGCGGCGAGATGTTTTTACATCCTTACACGCTCCCCATTCCCCCACATTGGGAGAATTTTGCTCAGATATTGAGCACGCCTACGTTCTGGACGATGTTGCGCAACAGTTTGATTGTGATGTTGTTTTCGACGGCTGGTGTGTTGATCGTTTCCAGCCTGGCGGCCTTTGTGTTTGCCCGCATAGAATTTCGCGGCAAGGATCTGGCTTTCAACCTGCTCACCCTGGGCCTCATGTTCCCGATCACGGTTGCCATCATGCCGGTCTACCTGGTGATTCGCCAGATTAAACTGCTCGACTCTCTCCTGGCGGTCATCCTGGTACAGACCGCTTTCGGGATCGCCGGCAGTACCCTGATCCTGCGCGGCTTCTTCCTGTCGATCCCGGTTGAATTGCAGGATGCCGCTTCGATTGACGGTTGTTCCGACTTCGGCTTCTTTTGGCGCATCCTGCTCCCGTTGGTGCGCCCGGCCCTGGCAGCAGTGGCGGCCCTGACCATGATCGTCAGCTGGAATGATCTGCTTACCCCCCTGGTGCTTCTCAATAGTGACAAACTCTGGACCTTACCCCTGGGTACCATGCAGTTCCAGGGACAATACAGCTCCGATCTGGCGCTGACCGCGGCTTTTATAACGCTATCCGCGTTACCTGCGATTATTTTTTACATCTTTGCTGAAAGACAAATCGTAGCCGGTTTGACGGCCGGTGCGCTCAAGGGATAGTATTGACGTATGCCAAAGCTGGTTCGCAATCCAATCCTGTCAGGATGTTACCCTGATCCCTCGATTTGCAGGGTGAATGATGACTATTTTCTGATCACTTCCACGTTTGAATATTTTCCCGGGCTGCCGATCTTTCACAGCCGGGACCTGGTCCATTGGAATCAAATAGGACATGTCCTTGACCGTCCCTCCCAGCTGGATCTGGATGATGTCCGGCCCTCTGGTGGGCTGTATGCGCCTACCATCCGTCATTCCAACGGAACTTTTTATGTGATCAACACCCTTGTGGATGGAAAGACAAGGTCGGGAAACTTCATCGTAACGGCAACCCGGCCTCAGGGTCCATGGAGCGAACCGTATTGGCTCGAGGATGCGGATGGATTTGATCCATCCCTTTTTTTCGATGACGATGGGCGGGTCTGGTTCACTGCCAATCGTTTGAATGAAACTGGATTTTATACAGGCCATACCGAGGTGTATCTTCGTGAGCTTGATCTTGCCGGCATGACGTTGATCGGTGAAGAAACCGTTTTATGGGATGGCGCCGTCAAGGGCGCGGTGTGGGCGGAGGCGGCTCACATTTATAAGGTGAACGGATATTATTACCTGCTCATTGCCGAAGGTGGTACGGCTCATCATCATGCTGTTTCAGTTGCACGCAGCAAAACGATCAAAGGGCCCTACGAACCAAATCGAGGCAACCCCATTCTGACACATCGCCACCTGGGTCTGGATTATCCAATTGTTGGGACCGGACATGCAGATCTTGTCGAAACCCAAAACGGCGAGTGGTGGATGGTCCTGCTGGCCATGCGGCCCTATGGAGGCTATTACTACAACCTCGGACGTGAAACGTTTCTTGCACCTGTCAGGTGGGAGGATGGCTATCCCATCGTCAGTCCAGGCACGGGCCGGGTGGAATTCACGTACCCGGCACCCAATCTGCCAGAATCTCCCTGGCAGTCCCGTCCAAGGCGGGAGGATTTTAACGAGACAGCTCTTTCATATGACTGGAATTTCCTCCGTACTCCCCGCGCTGATTTTCACAGCCTGACTGAACACCCGGGTTTTTTGCGCTTGCGCTTGTTCCCGCAGCAGCTCTCAGAAAAAAGCAATCCGAGTTTTGTGGGGCGCAGGCAGCAGGATATTCATTTCGAGGTACATACTGAATTTGAGTTCACTCCACACACTGTAAATGAATGTGCAGGGCTTGCCCTGGTTCAAAACCCAGACTTTCACTTTCTTTTTGTCATCACAAAGGATGATGAAACGGTTGTCCGCCTCATTCAGCGCTCCCATGGACACGCTGAAATGCTCGCCACTCGGCCTGTCCGCCCCGGTCGCTATACCCTCAAAGTGGAGGCACACGAACAGAATTACAGCTTTTACTTTTCTGCAAATGATCAATGGCATTCCCTCGCAGGTAATGTGGATGGTCGCATTCTGAGCACGCCAGTCGCAGGCGGATTTGTGGGTGCCTATCTCGGCATGTATGCCAGCAGTAATGGACAACCCAGTATGAATCATGCAGATTTTGATTGGTTTGAATATATAGGCCTTGATGGGTATTTGTCTGGCCTTGTGGAAGATCAGTTCAGGATCGCAGAATCATGAAGCCAATCCATTTTCCTGTTCTTCCTGCTCTATTGCGTTCCAGAATGAACATCGATATTTATACCTGCGCTTCCAGTGACCCCGAAATCGGGAGACCTTCCATGCAGGAATTATGAGATGCGCACAATTCCCTTCGGGAAAATGGCGCTACGATGATGGTATGCTTTACATGCTCGCCATGCTGACTGCCAGTGGTAATTTCAAAATCTATATTCAAGGATAATCCCATGTCTGACTACACACCCAAACCTGAACACAAATTCACCTTCGGCCTTTGGACCGTTGGCAGCACCGGACGCGACCCATTTGGAGGACCGGTAAGGGACGCGAAAACCCCCGTGGAGCTCGTGCATCTGTTGGCGGAGGTCGGTGCCTGGGGCGTCAACTTCCACGATAATGACCTGGTGCCGATCGATGCGACTCCTGCAGAACGCGACCGCATCGTCCGGGACTTCAAGGCTGCGCTCGCCGAGACAGGGCTGTGTGTCCCGATGGCGACCACCAACCTGTTCACGGACCCGGTCTTCAAGGATGGCGCTTTCACATCCAATGATCCCAAAGTGCGTGCCTATGCCTTGCAGAAAACCATGAACGCCATCGACCTGGGCGTGGAGCTGGGCGCCAGGATCTATGTCTTCTGGGGCGGGCGCGAAGGCACGGAAACCGATGCGGCCAAGGACCCGATCACGTCGATCAAGCGCACGCGCGAAGCGATGAATTTTTTCTGCGAATATGCACTGGATCAAAAATACGATCTGAAGTTCGCCCTGGAGGCCAAGCCTAACGAGCCGCGCGGCGATATCTACAACTCCACCACCGGTCACATGCTGGCGTTCATCCAAAC
>JBLMZU010000464.1:0-3768 GCA_050258995.1 Bacteroidota bacterium | reverse complement strand
GAGATTTATTGTTCACAGACCGTTCACAGGTCATTCGCTGTACCTTCGCAGGTCAGGACTGTCCTGGTCCTGTGCTGGTCTTGTGCTTGTCCTGTGCTAGCACTGTAATTTTTAATAGTTTTTGATGGGAAAGTGCCGGTTCTTTTGCCAAGCCCCATGCGCCCGTGCCTGTCATATGTTACAGGGAAATAATAGCATGAATGACCGGGGTGTTGTATTTACAAATTACTTACAGATGGATTTCCCACTCCACGAAATATGCAGTTCAGCGTTCGCCAGTCCAGCTGAGAATCCCGGCCTCCGCCCCGTAGCGCGCAGAGTGGCCGGTTCCTTCCGTGGATTTCCCTGCATTCAGCGTGCTTCGCTCCAGATTCCCGGCAGGGCATCGATTCGTTTCCACCCTTTGTTCTTTTCCACTCGCTCCACTTCCAATTCTTCGAAATATGTATCTAAAATGGCGGCCCGCTCCTGGGCGAGAGGCGGGGAGCAATAATCTTCCTCCTCCCAGACCGCAAGACCATTTTCCAGTCGCCGGGCATTTTCCAGGCTGTATTGGAGCGCCTGTCCGAACGGCCTCATGAACCGGATCTCACCGTTGTCGAGCCGCTGGCGCAGCTCGGGGAGCAGATCTTCCACCGGCTTTGCCTGTACCAGATAATATGCCATGTGTTGCCTCTTTGCTATGAGCGAAAGGATAATCCCTGTTCCTGCAAGGCGCCTCGAAGCTGCTCCATGGCGTTGGGACCGATGCCATGCCACTTCTTGACTTCCGCCTCGCTGAACCCTGTCAGATCCTTTAGCTGTTGTACCCCGGCCGCGGCAAGCGCCCGATGGGCAGGCGCTGATAGCCGGGGAAGGTCGCTCTCCATCTGGCTGTTTTGCTTTTTCATCCTTGCTCCCTTACAGGCTGATACGTGAGCAGGACATTGCCTGAGTCGAATGGCCTTACGCTGACAAGCGCCAGCTTGACTCGATCGCTCATCGGTTTAAAGAGTGGACTGCCTCCGCCCAGCAGGATCGGGTTGACCATGACCCGGTGCTCGTCGATGACGTCCATCAGGCTCGCGATGAGATTGGCGCTCCCAAAAATCGCCATATCCCTGCCCGGCTGCATTTTCAAGTTCTGAATCTCCTGCTGTGCGTTGTCGCGGATCAATTTTGTGTTCTGCCAGTCAACATTTTCCAGAGTCCTGGAGAACACGATCTTCGAAAGGCGGTTCATCAGGTCGGCGACGATTGGATCGGAATTCACAGCCGTCTCGGTTGGCCAATAACTTGCCATGAGCTGGTAGGTCTTCCGCCCGAAGATGAGTGTATCGACCGCACTGGTCTGCGCGATGGCAAATTCGTTGAACTCCTGATTATCGGCATTGTGCCAGTCGATCTCTCCCTTCGGCCCTTCAAAAAAGCCATCCAGTGTCATCATGTTAAAGGAAAACAGTTTTCTCATTTGATCCTCCATAAAAATAGGCTACTTCTCTTCGAGATCCGGATACAGGCGGCCCGCACGCCCTGTGCGGTCGTTTATCAAACCATCCAGTGACATCGTCGTTCCGATAATGACACTGCTCATCGGCTTCCGCCTTTTTGCGGCGTATACCTGGCGATTATCACACCCGTGGAGGTCGGTTTTACATCGACGAGCTGCAGCTCCGAAAGGGGTGTGCCGTCCGGAAAGAGACGGGTGCCTGTTCCCAGAACGAGCGGGTGGATCAGGAGCATGAACAGGTCAATCAGGTGATGCTCCATCAGGCTTTGGACGAGCACGCCGCTGCCCAGAATTACCAGGTCTTTCTCCAGTTGGGTCTTAAGAGACGCTACCGCCTGGGGGACATTTTCTTTGAGGAGGGTGGAGTTCATCCAAGGCAGCGGCTCCTTCAGCGTCGTCGATGCCACATACTTGGGCGAGTTATTCAGCACCTCCGTGAAGGGATTATCGGTCTGCTTTGGCCAGATGGAATAGAAGTCTTCATACGTCCGCCGTCCGAAGAGCAGGCCGCCGGTGGTTGCCATGCTCTCGCCTGCCGCCCTGCCCAGTTCAGGATCGGCATATGGTGTGGCCCAGCCGCCATAGGGGAAGCCTCCGCGTGTGTCTTCATCCGCCCGCCCGGGCGCCTGCATGACACCATCAAGAGTCACGTTCTGGAATACAACGATCCTGGCCATTTAAGATACCTCCTGTTTTTTTCTGCAGCTGAATCCGGTCTGTCCATGCCATTTCGTGGCGATGTCGTTCCCATCATACCAATTCATCAGAGTTTCAATTGCCAGTCATTGACCATCATCGTATGGCCGGGCGGGTACTCGAATGGGCACTCCTCAAGCAGTGAAAAACCCAGCTTCCGGCAAATGGCGTTCGAGGCCGGGTTGGCGACTGAAGGGAAGGCATGCACGAATGGGAAGCGCTTTTGCGGGCGGACCTGCTCGATGACTGCCTGCCCGGCCCGGGTCGCGATCCCGTGGCCCTGAAAGGCCGGCAGTATCATCCAGCCCATTTCGTAGACCAATCGATCGCGCCAGTTCTTCTTCCAGTAACCGATCTGGCCCACTGCCTCGGCGCTCGGTCCCCAAATAATTTTGAACATGTGATCGATCCCATCCTCGGGAAGATGCAGATATCGCTGGTGACGGCGCTCCATCTGCTCTGCGGTCTCCGGCCCGCCGAGGTGCTCCATGACGACCGGATCGCCCAGGAGCTTGTACATGAGGGGGAGGTCATCCTGCGCCCATGGCAGCAGGATGACCTCCGATGGATTACCTGTCATTTGAGGGTGGAATGTTCTGATTGAGGTGGAAGAGGTTTGAAGGGTCGTAGCGGGTCTTGACGGCCACCAGCCGGTCCCACGTCGACCCGGGATAGGCGGAACGGATACGGTCCACGCCCTCGTCGCCCAGGAAGTTGACATAGGCGCCGTGATCGCTTTGTTCCAGGGCGGCTGCGAAATCGCCGACCCAGGCCTCATGCATTGCCTTCTCCTCCGGATTCTGGTACAGCGCGGCAAGGTTCACCATGATTTTCGAGCTGCGGTGTGCGAAGGCTGTGGCATCAACAGGGACGCGGGCCATGGCCCCGCCCAGGACACGCAGCTGTACCGCTTTCATCATGGCGGTCGAAGACTCGAGACGCTTGAGGATCATCTCCGCTGTGGATCGATCGATCGAGTCGACGAACATCGTCCGTGCTGCCGCAACCGGATGGTAACTGTTGTCTTCAGGCGGATAAATATCCGGGTAGCGCATGGGCTTGATCATGTCAACGATTGGTGGGGCAATCGAGCGGAAAGGAGCGATCGCCCGTTCCCCCGACTCCGAGTCGCCAATATAGATCAGCATCGCCATGACGACTGTTTTGCCATGATACTCAGGCGGGAGGAACGGCATGGGCGGCGCACCCATCACATTGGCGATTCCGGAAAGCTCATCGGGAGCGGCTTCGGCCAAGGCAATAAACGACGAAACGGTCTCCGGGGTCGCAGGCAGGAATAACATGCCACCGTAAACGGAATCGATCTCGTGCAGCCGGAACTGGAAGCGGGTTACGACACCAAAGTTGCCTCCGCCGCCGCGGATCGCCCAAAATAGATCGGGATGGTTTTTCTCATCCACCACCAGGATCTGCCCGTCCGCTGTCACCACCTCTGCAGCGAGAAGGTCATCGATTGTCAGGCCATACTTGCGAACCAGATATCCGACGCCGCCTCCGAGCGTGATGCCCCCGATCCCAACGGAACCGGTATCGCCGAAACCGGTGGCCAGGCCGTGAGCCGC
>JBLMZU010000463.1:0-7790 GCA_050258995.1 Bacteroidota bacterium | reverse complement strand
CATTATCGCCATGCTCGCAGAGACGTACATCCACCACTTCTTCCATGCTCTCGATGATTCCTTCATTGTAGAGGAACCCAACAGCCATCGCTTCCAGGTCGATCGGCGTGCACATAAACGTCAGCCAGACCTGGGCATTGACCGTCAGCGAAACAGGCGTTTCGACAATGGTGCTGGCATCCTGCGACTCCCATTTTCGGAACTCATATTTTTCGAAGTGGATCGCTTTTTGAGGCGTGATCATTTTCTCTCCAACCGGTAAATATTGGGGAGTCGGGCAGCTCGCTCCCGGACTCCATGACTATATCTTATCCCAATTCCCCGGCAGCCTGGGCGGCTGCCAGGCTGGATCCGGCTTCCAGTCCAGCCAGGAGCCGTCGAACGGGTACTGCCGCTGTTCGAGCCTTTCCATTACATGATCCGTGGCGGACTCGATTTCCCTGGACCAATCGGGCAGGATGAGCCCATGGGCGATCGCCTGCTGGTAATCATCCACATCCTTCCACTCGTAACTGAAGTCCGGATGGATGATGAGATCGAGATCCAGGTCCAAGGTATCGACGGCGGTTTCATTTCGCTTGAACGGCAGCTGGAAATTCACGTAGTAGTAGAGAAACTCGTTGCTTGCATGATTCCAAAACAGGATGATGGAATAAAAAATTTGGGGTTCAAACAGCAGGAGCAGACGGTTGGTTTTCCAGGTATATTTTGCCAGCTTCCAGTCATGGTCCACAAAGTACCAGCGCCTTTGACCGTTCTTCTTCCCGCCGGGATACGTTTCTTCGGCAATGCACTGGGTCCCGGGAAGCAGGGTCAGCACGATCTCCTCCGGGCTTTCGCTGACCAGGAGCGTTGGCTGGACATGCCAGATGCGCTCCCTGTAAATGCCTCTCCATGAGATCACATCACCAGGTTCCCACATGTTATTTGCCCTTATCAGAATTCCGATGGACTTTGTAAAACAGATCCGGGTCGGCCAGGAACGCGCCAAGACAGGATTCGGTGCATAGATAGATCGTCCGGCCGTGGTACTCAGCCCGCGGGAAGTAGGCAGGATCGGTATCGCGGAAGATGCGTCCGCACAGGGTGACGAATTGCTTCGTCTTTTTGGGCCGGGAAGTCGTTTGAGTCATTTGGAAGGAGCAGGGCGCAAGGGCATTCCGTCCTACTTTAGGATCGGTTGAACCTCGGCGATCAATACCTCGAAGGGACTCATCGTCAGTCCGCGCGCTGGTTTTGTGGTCAGCAGTCGCTCGGCACTTGAGAACAGGATGCGCAGGTTCTGTCCGTCGATTTCCTTAACATCCGTGAAATTGAGTGCAAGTGGCTGGCCGAAATAGTTCAAGACAACCAGAACGGTCTGCAGGTCTGATATCCGTAAAAAGGCAAAGTACTCTGCGGCTGAAACGTGAACGGGAAGGTACTTCCCTTCGATCAATGCGGGGTTTTGCCTGCGCGTGCGCAGGAGGAGCCGGTAATAGTTAAGTAGGGAGCTGGGATTATGCTCCTGGTCGCGGACGTTGATGCCGCGTTTGTAATCGGGGTTCACCGGCAGCCAGGTCTCCACGTTTGGAGGGGAAAAGCCGGCATTGGGCTGGTTGGCCCACTGCATGGGAGTGCGGTTCTTGTCGCGGCTCATTTCACCGGCGCGCTGCGCGGCTTCCTCTGGCGGCACGTTCAGCTCATTGACGAGCCTGTCATAATACCAGATGGCCATGGTGTCGCGCAGTCTGCCCGGATCCGTGATGATGGAATCGGTCATGCCGATCTCTTCACCGTTGTACAGGAACGGCGTGCCTTTGAGTGTAAGCACCAGGGCGGCGTTGAGGCGTGCCAGCTCGGCGTCATGCTGCCGGTCCCCGTAACGGGTGTGGATGCGGGATGTGTCATGGTTGCCAAGCGTGTTGCTGGGCCAGCCTTTTACCGGCAGCGCTTCCAGCTGGGATAGACGCTCGTCCTGGTTCAGGCGGATATGGCCGGGCGTGATCCGTCCGGTCCGCATCAGCGGGAAGTTGAAAACCAGGTGCAACTCATCGTCGCCTCTGCCCATATAGTCGATATTGTCATCCTCTCCGACCAGCATCCGGTCACCGTCGTACTCATCCAGGATGGCGCGCAGCTCCTTCATGAGATCGTGCAAACCCGGGCCGCCCCACTGGTATTTAAACATATCGTGCCAGTATTTTCCGATCTGCTCTTTTTCCTCGGGCGTCTCGGCGAGCTCCGAGACGCGGCGCAGCTCCAGCATTGTCATGGGAACTTCATGGGGGGTGAGGTCCGGATCTTCGAAGATCGTGCCGAAGGCATCCAGGCGAAAACCATCCACGCCCAGGTCCAGCCAGAAGCGGACCGCATCCCACATGGCTTTTTTTACTTCCGGGTTGTGCCAGTTAAGGTCGGGCTGCTGTTTCATAAAATAGTGGTAGTAGTACTGGTTTCGCTCCGGCATATACGTCCACGCATCGCCGTCGAAGCAGGACTGCCAGTTGTTCGGCGGTGTATCGGCCCATACATACCAATCGGCCTTCGGATTATCGCGGCTGGATTTTGACTCCAGGAACCATGGATGCTCATCTGAGCTGTGATTCAACACCAGATCCAGGATGAGGCGTATGCCGCGCCGGTGGGCTTCGTTGAGGAAGACCTTGAAGTCTTCCATTGTGCCATACTCGGGTGCCACGTTTGTGTAATCCGACACATCATAGCCGCAGTCCCAGTTGGGGGAAGGAAAGTGTGGAGAAAGCCAGATGGCATCGATTCCGAGCGAGGATAAGTAATCGAGTTTTTCGGTCATCCCCTTGAAATCACCGATCCCATCCCCATTCGCGTCCGCAAAGGAGCGGGGGTAGATTTGATAAAAAACGGCGGTCTGCCACCACTTGAGATTTGTCTGCATGGGGTTCCTGTTCGTCAAAATGGTTATAAATCAGCCTTGCGAAGATGTTTTCTTCCTGATAACTTATTCATGGAGCGTTCCCACGACCGGGAATCAATCCGCGGGTTGCAGCCTGCCTACCACCTTGACACAAGGCCGTGAGAAGACGTCATTTTTATGCGGTGCATCCGGCAGCTCGGAGGTCAGATCCTGCCCGGGGAAATGGAGCTGCTCGTGCAGGTCGGTCCGCCATTTGGGACAGTCTGTCACATCATAGACGATGCCGTCAAAGGCGATCAGCTTACGAGTACCGCGTTCGCCTGTGCCGCGGCGCAGTTCCAGTTGTGAGATGATGCGGTCAGGGATGATCATGGACAGGATTATACAGGGAATTAATGGAAGAAAAATCTCCTGGTGATCAGGAGATTTGAATCTGGGTCAGGATAGCATTGCCCGGAGCGTTTCCCCCAGCAGCTTCCTGTTGTGAGCAGGGATGATTTTGATCAGAGGATTCCTGTTCGGGCGGCTGGCGATCTCATCGGCCAGGCGGCCCGTCCCGGCCAGGACGATCAAAGGCCGGTCGGCCTGCAGGCCCTCCTCCACATCCATTTGCGAGACGCCCCCGCCATTTGCAAGTATGGTCACCGATTTCTGCCGGCTGCCCGCGATCATGGTGGCGGCCCGGACGATCCACTTGGTCTCGTCGCCGAACTGGTTGCCAGGCACCAGGATGAAATGAGAATGATGCGGCTCAAGCTGTTCGCGCTCACCGCCGGCAGGCAGGATATTCGCACTTTTGGGTCCCTCTGGCCAGGTGACACTTCCCTCGGGGGCGATGCCGACCAGCGGGAACTGGTATCCGCTCCGACCGCGGGATTTGCCAATGGCTGCCATCACACCGATATCCGTTCCGCCGCAAAGGACGGCGGCATCCAGCACCTCGGCGATCTTGGCGATCACGTCGATCGCCTGATTTGTGATATTCGCATATTCCGGAAAGATGTGGCCCCCGATCAACACAATAACAGGCCGGTCCACCAATCCCATCTGTGTCACGGCCTGTTCGAGCTCCTCGATATCATTGGGCAGCCCGCACAGTGCGTAATTGCTCTTGCCGAAAATAATCTTCTCGATCTGCAGGAATCTGTTCATGAGGGCACCTTTATTCGATTAACGAGCCAGATTCCTTGCTGTTACAAAAAAGGCGGTCGCGCTATGTGTATTTTCCAGCGAGCTTCCTGATGGTCGTCAGGTTGCGAGTTGTGGCGGGGATGCCCAGGGTCTTTTCCACCAGGTTGTTTGAAAAAATGGACCTGTCACGGTCCTGGCGAAGAGCGAACACTTCTTTTCCTATCACTGCAAAATCATCTGCTTCGCTTTGCAGCAAAAGGAGCGCTTCCATGCTTTTCTTCGCAGGCTTTTCATCCAGGATGGCAACATAGACCGTTTCCCCTTCTTGTGGATCGAAGGGACACTCCTCCACCATCGCGGCGACCTCCCGGATCGTTCTCACGAAGAGCTGGATCCGTTTCCCGAAGGCCGCTTCAAGCTGGCGCTCGATCTGCTCCTCCAGCACGGACGCACTATTTTCCAAGGAGTCAAAGATCACATTCCCGGTCTGGATATAGGTCTCCACATTCTCCAGCCCGAAGGACTCAAACATCCGCTTCAGGTCGCTCATGCGGATGATCGTGGTTCCACCGACATTGATGGCCCGCAGGAAGGCAATATATCGATACATCATGGCTGATCAAATACCTTTTCTATTCTTCGATCTGGAATCAACCAGAGGATAGCGACCGTCACATAGAGGGCAAGCGCCATCCAGGAGTTTAGCAAGGCGATGGGGACCGCGGCCGTGTAGATGAAAAGGGACAGACGCTCCTTCCGCCCATCCCCGATCGCCGCGACAAGCAACGAATCCTCCCCATGATATGCCAGTAGCCGAAGGACCATGATGTAGTAAGCCATTCCCGAAAGCCACAATACTCCGCCATACAGGGCAACCGGGACCGTTGCAAAATGATGCTCACCCATCCAGCCTGTCACAAAAGGGATGAGAGAAAGCCAGAAAAGCAGGTGCAGGTTGGCCCATAGGATCGAGCCGTTGACCCTCTTCACAGCCTGCCACAAATGGTGATGATTATTCCAGTAAATTCCGATGAAGATGAAACTCAAGAGATAACTCAGGAACTTCGGGATTAAGGGTCGCAGCGCGGCCAGGGTATCGCCGGCCGGAACTCTTAATTCAAGCACCATGATCGTGATGATAATGGCAAGCACCCCATCGCTAAAAGCTTCGACTCGTCCTTTGTTCAATTTTGTACTCCTTGTGTACGAATAAAGTCGGAAGCCCGAGGAACTTCCCAAAGCGTTCCACTGCATCGCTCAGGGCTTGCTGCTCCTTCAAAGTCAGCCGTGGGATGATATTGACCTGCACATCAACTTTTTGCTTTCCCAGGGATCTTTTCCAGCCGCCCACAACCTGTCCATTTAGCAGAACGACATATGCCAGCATTGCCTGCTCATTGTTATCAAGGCTGGTCTGTGCAGCGACATTTCCGATCGCACTGCGATCCTTGTACCCGACAACGAATTCATCATAATTGGGAAGTAGATGGACAGCGGGGCTGGTTTCCGGCGCAAGCGGTCCGGACTCGGCAAACCAGTAAATCTGACCATCGATTGTCTCACGCACAAATTGGGATTGGACCATTTCGATGCCATCCCTGGCATCCTTCATTGTCAGACCGGACCACCAGGAAAAGTCCTGCAGCGTGGCAGGACCGCGAGTGAGAAAATATCGCCTGACGAGCTCGGCCAGTGATTCTTCGCGGGATTTTGCCTTGGCCGGAGGAACCCGTTCCTCCAGCAGTGCATAGGTAAACTGCTTGCCTTTCCTTGGGCCGCTGCAAATCAGGCCGTCCAGTTCGGCGTGCATCAAGATGTGGCCTATTCGTATTCCCTGCGTGGGAATGCCAGCTCTCTGGTAGACTGGCTCAAGCTCTCTACGGGTAAGGTGTTTGCCGTTCCGTAGTGCCTTTACCAATGTTGCACTGCTTTTCTTAATGATGTTCCTGTCGACCTCCAGCTGGCGGTCCAGGAAGGCGATCTGGGCACGGACACGCGGCGCGGTCAGGGCCAGCATCCAGCGGATATCCTCCGGTGCTGCAAAATGCCAGGTGGGCCTTAGCATGTGAGTCCGCAGGATCGAGCCGTTGTCAAAGGAGCGCGTAACATCTGCGTCGGTGAGTCCCTCCGACCGCAGTCCGATCGCCCATTTGGCCCCGCCGAAATCCTGGGCCTGGACCGCGCCCAGAGAGCGAATGATCTCGGCAGCCTGATTAAACTTGTGATGGGATAGATATTGATTGTGCAACCGGTAAGAAACAATATCGAGAGGCATATTGCCTTTGCAAACTTCTAAAGATCGATGGAGAATAACTTTAAATCGATATCGTCCGCGGCCAGCCTGACCATCCTCTCGTACTTCATCCCCAGCTTTTCCAATAGATGAATGGACGGCGGATTTTCCGGATCGACCACTGCCACCAGACGCTTCAGACCGAGAGTCTCCTGCGCATACTTTTTCATCGCCAGTGCCGACTCGAACGCGTACCCTTTGGCCCAATACCTGGGCAGGAAGGCATAACCGATGTCGACGTCCTTCAGCGTATTACGCCGGATCAAACCGCACATTCCCATAGATTCGCCGGTTTCCTTTAGCTTGACCAGGTAAAGGCCAAATCCATTCCTGGCATAACTTGCCACAGGACCATTTGTGATATAGACTTCTGCGTCTGCCAGGGTCCGGACCTTGCGATCGCCAATGTTGCGAATGAAGGAAGGGTCGTTGACGAGCTCGAAGATGAATTCAGCATCTTTAACAGTCATCGGGCGAAGAATCAACCGGTCCGTTTCGAATGTCGGTAAGCTCATGTCCATCTTAATATCCTGCCGTGATCCCAAAATCCATCATGACAGCCGCACCGGTCACTGCCTGTGCGGCGGGGCTGAGAAGATAGGCGACCTGCTGGGCGACCTCCTCACACTGGATGAATCGGGCGCTTCCTTGCTGGGGGTAATGATCCAGCAGTTTTTTGAAGTATCCCTGTGGGTCGCCGTTGCCGTACGTATCCGCCTGGTATTGCAGCATGGGCGACATTATATCTGAGGGACAGAGCGCGTTGACCCGCACACCAAAAGACGCCAGCTCGACGGCCAGGGACTTGCTCAACAGGGTCACACCGCCCTTGCTGGCACAGTAGATTGCGGCCCCGGCATTGCCGACAATGCCTGCATCCGAGCTGATGTTGACGATCGAACCGCGGCTTTTCTTCAAGGCAGGAATGGCGCGGCTGCACATGAAAAATGTGCCCTTGAGATTGACATCGATGCAGCGCGACCAGTCCGCTTCGCTGGCCTCTTCGCTGCTGCCCTCCATCCAGGTCCCGGCACAATTGACCAGGGCATCGAGACGGCCGTACCGGGAAAGCGTGGCTTCAAGGATCCGCTCGCATTCAGACACCGAGCGGATGTCTGCCGGAATCCCCAGACCATTCAAGTCATCTGCTTTTTGAAGGAGCGCTTCATCGATATCAGTAAGCGCCAGTTTTGCGCCCAGGCTGGCCAGCAGGCCCGCGACCGCTCCGCCGACACCGCCCGCTGCACCGGTGACCAGGATCACCTGGTCTTGAAACAGATTGGGGGCAAAGATGTTGATTGCCATACTAGGGTCCTTTATTTTCCTGGAGACAGTTGCCTCCGTCCACGACCATCATCTGTCCCGTGATGTAGCTCGCTCCGGGCGTGGCCAGATAGGCGATCAGAGTTGCGGTTTCCATGGGCGTGCCTGCCCGTTTGAGAGGGGTGTACTTTGCTGCAGTCTTTTCCTCCTCCAGCTGGGACGCCGTGG
>JBLMZU010000462.1:0-8164 GCA_050258995.1 Bacteroidota bacterium | reverse complement strand
GGACAGGAGTTCACCAAGACCTGGAAGATCAAAAACATTGGCGCCTGTACCTGGGGCGAGGGCTACAAAATGGTCTACAGTTATGGTGAGAAGATGGCTGGCGTGGCCCAGCCTCTCGGCGCGGCCATCGCGCCCAACCAGGAAGTGGACGTTTCCGTCCAGTTCAAGGCCCCGGATCTTCCTGGCACCTATTTCAGCGTCTGGACGCTTGAGAACGCCAAGGGCATTCCCTTCCAGGGGAACGATAACAAAGCCCTGTATGTCCAGATCGTAGTTCAATAAGCTTGGCGCAGGACCTAAAACAAATCATCAAAGACAAGGCACGCCAGCTGGGATTCTTCCTGGCTGGCGTGACGACTCCCGATCCCCCACCCCATCTGACCACATTTGAGAACTGGCTTGCCCGGGGCCATCATGGCACCATGGACTATCTCGCTACGGATCGCTCCCGCGCCCACCGCGCCGACCCGCGTCAGATCCTGCCCGAATGCCAGTCCATCCTCGTTCTTGCCACACCCTACAATCCCCCTCTCCCCGCGGGAGATGGGCCAGGGGAGAGGGGGCAGATCGCTGCCTACGCCCAAAACGAAGACTATCACGACGTCCTTCCGGCCAGGATGAAGGAGCTGGTCCAGTCCATCGAAGACCAGGTCGGACACCCGGTCGCGAACCGCTGGTACACGGACACCGGCCCGATCCTGGAGCGTGACCTTGCCCAACGGGCCGGCATTGGCTGGATCGGCAGGAACACCTGTCTCATCCATCCCAGGCATGGATCGTATTTCCTGCTTTCCGAGATCTTTCTCGATCTTCCCCTTGAGCCTGACCCGCCCTTTACCACCGATCACTGCGGCAGCTGCAGGCGCTGCATCGAGGCCTGTCCCACCGACTGCATCCTGCCAGATCGCACGCTCGATGCCCGACGCTGCATCTCCTATCTGACCATCGAGCTCAAGGATGAGATCCCAACCGAGATGCGCGACAAGATCGGGGGATGGGTTTTCGGGTGCGACATCTGCCAGCAGGTCTGCCCATGGAATCGCTTCGCAGGCGAGGGCGATCCCTCGTTTGAGAAAAAAAAACCGCTTCCAATCCTGACCGAGGAGCTGGCGCTTACACCCCAGGCATTTAACCAGCGCTTCAAGCGCAGCCCGGTCAAACGCGCCAAACGACGCGGCTATCTCCGCAATGTTGCCGTGGCCCTTGGAAATACTGGAGATAAAGACGTGCTGCCAGCGTTACAGAACGCAATAAATGACGAGGAGCCTCTGGTACGAGAGCATGCTCAATGGGCAATGCAGGAAATACGCAAAAGAGCAGATCGGCCGGAATAATCGGAAAAGCAAATCTTTTTGCCCTTCGGTGCTTCATGTCAAGGAATGGATTAGCAAATGAACCAACTCCTCATTGCCACCAACAATAAAGGCAAGATCAAGGAACTGCACGACCTGTTGAAGGACACGGCCATCCAGCTTGTCACGCCGGCGGATATCGATCTCGACCTGGATGTTTATGAAGATGGCCAGACCTATGCCGAGAATGCCTCCAAAAAAGCGATCGCCTTCGCCCGGGCCAGCGGTCTGATTTCTCTCGCCGACGACTCCGGCCTGGAGGTGGATGCTCTCGGGGGCGCGCCCGGCCTCTATTCCGCCCGCTACGGCTCGACAGAGGGCCGGAAATTGTCCGATGCCGGGCGCCGTCAGTTCCTCCTGCAAAACCTGAACGACAAGCCCCGTCCCTGGACAGCCCGCTTTCACGCCACCATTGCCGTTGCCATTCCTGAACCGCTATGGAGTCAAGCGGCTCGCCGCCTGCAAATCCAGGAGCTCGCTCCTGGGCTGCATACTTTTGAGGGCTACTGTCCCGGCCAGATCATCCCGGAGGAACGAGGCAGTGGTGGTTTCGGCTACGACCCGATCTTCCTCTTGCCCGAGCTGGAAAAAACCATGGCCGAGCTCAGCATGGACGAAAAAAACCGCCTCAGCCATCGGGCCCGGGCGGTGATGAATGCAAAACCTGTGCTGGAAAAACTGTTCTCGAAGGATCCATAGTTTTCCAATCTGTTCCTCCGATAGCGGGAAGGGCAACTTAAGAGTCAGGCTGGATTCCCAAAAAGAACGAATAAACTAATCAGGGCCGCAATCAGGCCTGCAACAGCCACGACATTTTCCATGGAATAGCGAGGGACCGATTGGGTAACCTCATACATTTTTGAGAGAATAATTCCTCCGCTGAAGGCTGATGCTGGAGGTTTATATTTCTTATCCGCGGGCTCATGGAATCACGAAGACGTGGATTACCAAGATACGTTCCAATAACCATAGATAACAGGCCAAGCACCCCACCTGCTTCTTCTACCTCACCGGGTGGTGCAGCCGGTCCGCCGCTTCCTCGGTGAGCGGGATGTAGACCTGGATTCTGGTTCCGCGTCCCGGCGCCGAATCAATTGTCAGCAGACCGTTCACCAGCTCGCTGCGCTCGCGCAGGTTGATCATGCCCAGGCTGCCGCGCTGGTCGTAGGATTTGTTGACCGCCTCCACATCGAAGCCCAGGCCGTCGTCCTCGATCTCGAGCAGGGCGATGCCCTTTTCGAAGGAGCGCAACCTGACCCAGATGTGCATGGCATTGGCGTGTTTCCGGGCATTGTTCACGGCCTCCTCGATGATGTAGAAGATCACCCCCTGTTTGCCCATTTCCATGTCTTCCAGGACCGACTCTTCCACATTGACGATCACATTCTGGGCAAAGGTCTCGCGCATTTTCTCGGCCATCGCGTCCAGGGCGGCTGTGAGCCCCTGGGACTCCAGGATCAGCGGTCGCAGGGTAAAGAGCATATGCCGAATTTCCTTTGTCGTGCGGTGGGCAAGCTCCTCGATCCTGACCAGCTCCTCTTCCGAGCCCTTGTGATCCTTCTTCAGCATGCGCCGCGCCAGGTTGACGCGCATGGCGATCGCCGCCACAGACTGGGTGGGACCGTCATGCAGGTCACGGGCCAGCTTCTTGCGGGTCTCCTCCTGCACTTCGATCATCCGTTCCTTCTCCTCCACCAGATCCTGGTACAGTCTGGCGTTCTGCACCGCGATCACCGACTGGCGCCCGATGATATCCAGCAGACCGCAGCGTTCCTTGGTGAAGTAGGCCGGGTCGGGGTGGGCAAAGAGCATCGCACCGTAGATGTTGAATCCGCTCCGCAGCGGGAACACATAGGCGGTGGTGCAGGAGCGCAAGGCAATAATGCGCCCCAGCTCCGGGTCGTAGCCGATGTCCGAGGTCAGGAGGGCGTCGCCCTCGTCGAGGGCGCGTTTCAGAACACCCTCCTTTCCGTGCAGAGCGACGCGCATGTCGGCGCCGGTAAAGCGCCTGGCCGACCCGACGCGCAGCTCATCCTTGTGGAACAGGAAGACCGCGCTTACCAGTTTTTCGTCCACCATTGGTTCTTCAGGATCGGGGTTCGGGTTCAGGGCCGTGTAACTAAGGTCAAGCGCAGAGTCGAGAACGCGTTTATAACTGAGAGTTGCGGTCAGGGTGGAGGTCAGCTCGTAGATGGCGCGCAGGCGCTCGCTTTCCATGCGGCGCCGGCGTTCCTCCTCGTCCATGTGGGTTTTCCGTTCCTGGCGCAGATAGCGCATGGCCATGTTTCCCCCGACTCCACAAATCACGCCCATCAGCAAAGTCGGCAGGATCCCGCGCAGGGATGCCAGTTGAAAACCATTCAAAAATTGATTTCTGGAAACAAAAATTTGCCATCCTGCAAAGGCAGCCGCGACCAGGATCGCCCCCAGGATCTCAAAATAAACTGCAGCCGTGAAAATGGGCATCAAGGCAACCCATCCCGATGCGGCGCCGCTGCCCAGCCCATCCTGCACCCAATAAAAGGCGGCGGCAAGCAGGAAATCCATGCCAAGGATCACCGGTCGATGATTTCTCTTCAAACGGACATTCATGACCGCCAGGATGCTGTTCAGGATGTTCCAGGCCAGGATGATCAGCAGCAGCCCAAACGGCAGGCTCCCCAGACCATCGTTTAATGCAAGGGAAATCAGCAGGCCAACCAGCACAATCCAGCGCAGGGTTGTGGCAAGCCAATCGGCCAGGTATGGTGTTTCAAATCTGCGCATGATTCAATGATACCCGAAAATGAACTGCCCCGTTCTGCCTCGACATTACAGCTGGATTACGGCAGCCTGTCCGTGCACCTAGATCTCGTATCCCATACGCTGCAGGTAGGGTCCCAGCTTTTCATTCATGACAGCCTGTTCCTCGACGCTGTAGGCCTCCCGGAAGCGGCCGATCTTCCCCTTGTAAAAATGCAATCCCTGCTGCCCCTCCGCCGCGCCGGGACGATACGAGTCGACCACTTTTTGGACGTCCGGACTGCTCCCTTTTAATTTAAGGAACGCGACCAGGCGGGCCGACTCTTCCTCATAATTCGTGAGCAGGTCCTCATAGCGGGCGATCAGAACACTCTTCTCCTTCATCCACTTCTCCCAGATCTGGACGTATTCCAGGATAAAATCGAGGCTCTTGGGGAAATCGGTCAAATGTGAGAAGGCGTTCGGACGTCCCTTTTTCAGGGCGCGCTGGCCATAGTCATATGCAGAAAGCATGGCATCGCGCGGGTCGCGGTAAATGTACGTGATCCGCAGCAGGCCCAGGCGTTCCAGGAGGCGCGAGCTGGAGGTCGGTCCCGCGTGGGCCTTGATGACAAAGGTATTCCCCATCAGCGCCGGGACGGTCACCATCGCCAGCCGCCGGGCGGAAAGCACGCCGATATTGCAGTTCACCTCCGTCAGGATTTCCTGCAAATGATACTTATCACGGATCTGGCGCGCGTCGACACAGCCTGTCGTCTTCATCAGGTCGTGGACAAGGTTATAATGCCAGCCCGAGCCGGCCCGCGGCATCCCAACGGAAAGTACGATCATCAAATCTCCTCAGTGCTCAAGCTTCCCTCACCAGGGACGGTGCCGGAAGCAGGAATTTTGTTTCTTGATTCTACTGCAAACGCGGTCACACCTGCGAGAATACCCAGGTTGATCCAGATGTTTGGCGTGGCGAACGAATCCTGGGTGGCATTATAGAACAGGATCGCCAGCCAGGAGAACAGCCCTGCGATGCCAAGATAACGCATGACATTTTCTTTATCCCTTAAGGCAAGCAGGGAATCGGCCAGGACGGAGAACAGGAAGGCGACAAACAGGAAGAAGCCGACCAGGCCCGTTTCTGCCAGCAGGCGCACATACATGCTCTTCGGGTTGGGATAGAGCTGGTTCTCCGGGCTGAGCTGGCGGGCGATATCCGGGACAGTCGTTAACGCCCAGTCAGGCAGGTGCTTGTAAATATAAAATCCACTGGCGCCGAGTCCCACCCCGGCGACCGGACTTTCCTCATAGGCGCCCAGCGCGCCAAATATGTAACCGGCCCGCGCCCCCGCCGAGTTGGCGATCACAAATTCCTCGATGCTATCCGCCTGTGTGTTGAACAGCCGGGCGATATAGCCTTTCTGACCAAGGAAGAAGACCGCGCCCATCAGGGCACCCGCTGCAATCACCAAAACACCCACTCGCAGAATCAAGCCGCCCGCATGGCGGAAGCCGGATATGAACCATCTCCAGGCCGCACTGATTTCACGGCGGCCCGCGATCAGGAACGTGACCGCCACGGCAAAAGCTGCCGTGAGCAATCCACCCCGGGAATACGTAGCTAGCATCAGGGCCAGGGAAAAAACGAGCAGGATCGGCTCGAACCATTTGAAGCGCGTCACACGGATGCGGGTCAGGAGCGAGGCAAACAGCCAGGGCAGATAGACGGTTGCGATCTGGCCAGCCAGCCAGGCAGGCTCATAGGCCATGCCGGAGACGCGGTTGGTCTTCACCAGCTCGCGCATGGAGAAGGCGCGCTGCCAGTGGGTCACGGTCACCTTCTTTAGCAACGGCGTGTAAAAGGCAAGCGCCTGCACGCCGCTCCACAGAATATCCAGGACGAACCCTGCCAGCAGCCATCTGACCGAGAAACGCAGATCATCCTCATCCCGGTTCATCCACACGGCCGCTATGAAAAACGCAAGTCCAATGATCAGGGTTGCCCAGGCACGGATGACGCGTCCAAAATATTCCTGGCCGCGCAGGGGCAGCGGGGCAAGCAGAACACCGAGGCAGGTGGCAGCCAGGGTAAACAGCACAAAAGCAGTTAACGGGGTCAGGGCACCGGCCCGCGGCATCCGGATCCTGCCGCGGATGAGCTGGATCAGCAGAAGAGGAAGCAGCAGGGCAACCGGGTACAGCGCCAGCGGACGGACGTAGGTTGCATCCCCCAGGAATGGAAAGTAACGGAAGCTCGTGATCGGCAGCGTAAACAGGGCCGCGCCCCACAGGAAGCGGCAAATTCGGTCGATCGAGGTTCGGGGAGCGGCTGCGCTTTTCATCCCGGTTTGCTGAAGAATAGAATGCCCAGGGCGCTCAAAGCCAGGAACGCGATGGCGCCCGAGAGCAGGTAGGTACTTAAAGGGACACTTCGTGCAACGGTCGGATTTTTCGTCTGCGTGGCGTCCACCTGGATGAAACTGTTCAATCCCTGCGAATGAGCCACATTTTCCTGGACCTTCCCGGTGAACGCCATGGCCCACTTGCCAGCGATCTCCTGGGCGCGCCTGGGATTCCGATCGTACGCATAGAAATGCCATCCGGCTTCGGCTGGCTGGCTGAGCTTTAATTTTCCTGCGCGCAATTGCTCCACGGGAACGTGCTCACTGGACGAAACCGCCTCCAGGACTTCATCGGACCAGGCGACCTCCTCGAGCTTGCGCGTTTCCCGCTCCAGGTAATAGAACTGCTGGCGGTCTGTTTCCTGGGGCCAGGCCTGCTCCAGGTTAAAATCCACATTGACGGTGGCGCGCGCCCGGTAATTTTGTGGGAATAGAAAATATACCGCCGCGCCGATCAGCGCACCGATCAGCGCGCCCAGGACCCAGAACTTCCAGGCCTTGAGCAGACGGATCAGATCGTCGGGAGAGGGAGGAGCAAGTAATGAGGGCATTATGATTCCTGCACTTCATGCGAATTAACTTTGGACATGTTCCTGCGCCGCCAGTTCAAGGCCGGCCCAAACAGCTTGCGGATGTAATACCTGGCCACCAGTACCGAGAAGAATGAGCCGCCGTCCCGGTAATGGACGCGCAGCATCTCGGGCCAGAAGCGGTCGTCTGCCATGATCGTCTTTCCGGCAGTGTGCAGACGAAAGTTTGCCCACGTTTGGGGCACATATCTGATTTCTGACCGCGCCGAGATACGCGTCCACAGGTCATAATCCATTGCGTAATGGAAGGAAGGATCGAGCGGGCCGATCTGGCGCCAGAGATCCGCACGGAAGAACATTGTCTGCTGCGGAATATGATTATATCCCTGGCGGATGCGGCGGTAGCTGGTCGGCCTGGAATCGAATTTGCCGATCAGCCTGCCCTTTTCGTCAATGTAGTTGCAATCGCCATAGACCATTCCCACCTGCGGATGGTCCACAAGATATTGCAGCGCTGCGGAGACGGCGCCCGGCTCATACGTGTCATCCGAATTGATCCAGGCGAGAATTTCACCTGTCGCCCGGGCAAATCCCTTGTTGATGGCATCCGTCTGGCCCTGATCCCGCTCGCTGACCCACCACGATACTCGATCTTCGTATTTGCGAATTATCTCGGTTGTATGATCGGTGGAGCCGCCATCCACAACCAGGTACTCATTGTACGGGTGGTCCTGGGAGAGCACCGATCGGATCGTGTCTTCGATAAAACGGGCCTGATTATAAGAGGGGGTAACGATCGAAACCAGCATTGGTGTACTCATTCATCATTTCCAGCCAGGAACCATCTTTTACCGATTTCAGGCGGGTTCGGTCAATTATATAGGAGATTTTCTACAACCAGCAGAGCCAAAACTGCACCGCGTTTCAACTGTCTCCCCACAGAGAGCATGGAGTTTCTTTGTACCTGCTGCACTGTGTGGCAAGAAATTCACCGCCCCAATCCAAGGAGCTTCCTGATCGGGCGTTATGCTATAATTTTTTAAGCCATATATGAGCAATATTTCCAACCATCCAAAAGTATCCATAATCACACCCTCCTATAACCAAGGCCAATTCCTGGAGGCTTCGATCCTGTCCGTTTTGGAGCAGG
>JBLMZU010000461.1:0-14305 GCA_050258995.1 Bacteroidota bacterium | reverse complement strand
AGTCGGCAAGATTTATTGCGGAGAAGCGAAGCCCCATTTTTGTAACACAGCCTGGCCATCTGGGGAAAGAAGGAAGGTAATGAATGCCTTGGCAAGCTCGTTATTTTCCGATTTGACCAGTGGGGCGATGGGGTATTGGGCGATCACATTCAAGCCGGCCGGGATCTCGATGGTCTTGAGATCAGGTGCTGCGACCGCGTCCGAAGTATACACGATACCGGCATCTGCTTCCCCCAATTGGACCTTTGCAACCACCTGCTTGACGTTATCCTCGTTCGACGCCACATTGGCAAGCACCTTGTCCTTGAAGTCGTTTCCGAACTGACTGTTCATGTTATCCAAAGCCTGGCGCGCATATTTGCCGACCGGGACTTCCTCCGCTGCAAGGACAAGCTTGATCCCAGGCCGGGTCAGGTCGGCGAGCTTTTCCAGTCCGGCGGGATTATTCGCTGGCAGAATGACGACGAGCTTGTTGCTGAGAAACTGCCGGGGCGCGTCCGGGGCAACAAGATTATCTGTGATCAAAGCATCCATTTCTGTTTTATTGGCCGAAGCGAACACATCTGCTGGGGCACCTTCTTCAATCTGTGTTCGCAGGGCCTGGGAACCGGCGAAGTTAAAGCTGACGGTAGTGCCGGGATTCGCCGCCTCAAAATCCCTGCCAATTTCCGGGAAGGCATTGGAGAGGGAGGCAGCTGCAAACACATTCAGGGTCTTTGATACGCTGGCATTGTCTGAAACGGGCCTGCGTGTTGCCTGCAGTGGAGCCTGCGCAGGTAAAGCGGCAGGTGCACATCCCACCAGGAGCAGTGCGACGAATATAATCAAAGATCGGGTGTGTTTCATTCCTGGATATCCTTGCAGATGGATTGGATGGCTCTCACCGGGATCCATGCCAGGTGGTGAGCCCGTATTGAAAGGAGCCTTGAATAACAGTATACTCATTGGGTGAGTATATCCTGAGGCTTTTCCTAAAGCAAGTGGTTTATTATGGGAAGTTTGAGGATAAAAACAAATGAACCCGCCCGGGTGGATGAGTCATCCTTTATTGGTCAATCTATGGTGTAATCCATGGCGGACAGCCCGGTCTGGGATAAATAACTGTATGCCGGTATGAGAATTAGTCGCCCCCTGGATGTGGAACGTCATTTAAAAACCGGGAATTGATTTACGCATTCATGCAGCCAGTCAAGTACCAGGTATAACTGCTTCAGGCGCAGCTCAAGGCTCATCCGATTGTAGATCTGTTCATCGGGAATACCTTTCAGGGTATTTTCCAGCCGATCGATATGTGATTTCGTTTCGAGCCTCTGCTGGTCGAAAGCCTGGGGAATCTTTTCCGGGAAATACATATTCAGAAAATATAGGCGGGTGACAAATTCCATGCGAATCGCACGTGTACTACCGCCGCTGGGAGTATCCAGCCAGTCTAAAAAGTTTTTGCGTCCCTGGGCGGTGATATGCAGCTCCTGGCGAGGCGGCAGCTTTTCCTGTGAAATTTCCCTGGTGGAGATATCGCCCCTCATTTCGAGCCGTTTCAAGATCGAATATGCCTGGCTTTGGCTGAGGTGCCAGACCTGACCCAGGTCGGTCGCGATCTTTCGGTGCAAATCATAGCCGTGTCCCGCCTTGCGGAAGAGCAGACCAAGCAATGCCATTTCGGGGGAGAGGGTGCCGATATGATGTGATTTCTCGTTTTTTGCCATAACAACCAGCTGAGTGAGCGTGTTTGGTCAGTATATCGCGAAATAGAGGTTGCCACACTATCTATTGAAGAGATACAGGCAACGATGAAGAGGCGCATTGTAATAAAAAACGTGGACCGAACATCTTGATGGAAGAAAAAATTGACCACGGTCATCTATTTGGTCGCATTTCGCTATAATAGCGCTACTCAAAGTTGAAGGAGATAAGGAGAGATACATGAAAAGCCTGCTCGAAAAACTGAACATCCAGCCTGTCAATCCCGGGGCATGCACCGGTGCCGACGGCTGGCTCACAGATCCCCAAGGCAAGGAATTGATTTCTTATAATCCGACCACGGGCGAACCCCTCGCCAAGATCGTCCAGGCAACGCCGGAAACCTATGAGAAAGTTGCCTCAACCGCACAGGAGGCTTTTCTCAAGTGGCGGGAGGTTCCGGCTCCCAAGCGGGGCGAGGTCATTCGCGATCTGGGTGATGCCCTGCGCGAACTGAAGGAACCTCTCGGCGACCTTGTTACAGTCGAAATGGGGAAGATCCGCGTGGAGGGACAGGGTGAGGTCCAGGAGATGATCGACATTTGCGATTTTGCGGTCGGTCAATCCCGGATGTTGTACGGCTTGAGCATGCACTCCGAGCGCCCCGGCCACCGGATGTACGAACAATGGCATCCGCTTGGTGTCCTGGGCCTGGTGACTGCCTTCAACTTTCCGGTAGCTGTATGGTCGTGGAATTCGACACTGGCCGCGGTCTGTGGGGATACGATTGTCTGGAAACCTTCCTCCTATACGCCGCTGACGGCCATTGCGGTAACACATATTGCGAACCGGATCATGGCTGATCATGGGTTAAGTGGCATCTTCAACCTTGTCATTGGTCCGGGGCGGGATGTGGGCGAGCTGCTGTTGAACGATCCTCGCATCAAACTCGTCTCGTTCACTGGATCGACAAAGGTGGGTGTTCATGTCTCTGAGGTGGTCTCGCGTCGTTTTGGACGGACCATTCTTGAGCTGGGAGGGAATAATGGGATCATCGTTTCAGAGAAGGCGGATCTTAACCTGGCGACGCGCTCGATCCTGTTTGGCGCTGTGGGGACAGCCGGTCAGCGCTGCACCTCCACCCGACGGATCATCATGCAAAAATCGATTGCCGGCGACTTGAGCCAACGGTTGGTGGATGCATATCAAAGCGTTCGAATCGGCGATCCTCTCGACCCGCATGTCCTTATGGGGCCGCTGGTTGTCAATACCTCGGTCGAAGAGATGATGGAAGCGATCCGGCAGGCGGTTGCCGATGGAGGCGAAATCCTCCATGGCGGAAAGATGCTGCCCGATCTTGGACCAAACTTTGTCGAGCCGACCATCATCAAGATGCCCGCACAGACCGAAATTGTCAAAACTGAAACATTTGCTCCCATCCTCTATCTTCTTGAGTACGACAGCCTGGAGGAAGCAATACGCATTCACAATGATGTTCCGCAGGGTCTATCGAGCGCCATGTTCACGGATTCGGTGCGCGAGGCGGAAACCTTCCTTTCTGCCGCCGGATCCGATTGTGGAATTGCCAATATCAACATCGGGACTTCCGGTGCAGAGATCGGAGGGGCCTTTGGCGGCGAAAAGGAAACAGGCGGTGGACGCGAGTCGGGTTCCGATGCCTGGAAGACCTACATGCGCCGGCAGACCAATACAATCAACTGGTCCAGAGATCTGACGCTTGCCCAGGGAATTGTCGGCTTTGGCGACTAGATCTTCGCGGATGGTTTACCACGTGGCAATTCAATAACTTCTGCAGGATGCAGGGTAAATGCTTCCAAGGCATGTCCCAGATGATTTCCAATATTTGCCGTGTACGATCGATCGTGCAGGCGTTATGGCATCTCTACATCCCTGCCAGGGATAAAAACCATGGCGGCAATTCATATTACAGCGCAAGGTTGAAGGTAAAAAAGAGCATAAGCTGAGATAAAAAGGCATGGTATCTTTCTCTAATCACTGGCCAGTGAAAAAGAGAGGAAGAATACCATGCCGAGAGAAATTGTAACCGAAACAAGTCGAGATCAGTCGTTGGGCCGAGCCAAAACGTTGAGTGGCAAAGCCGGGGTGCAAACTTGTCGAATGCAAGTTGAAACGTGTCCGGCGCCCGAATGCAACTTGTCCACGAAAGATGTCAAAGTGTTTTTGAAGGAATTGAAGAGATATAGGAAGCTGTTCCAACCTGCCTTTCAGCGAGTGGAGCAAGTCAAGAAAAGCCTGACGTATTTGCATGGCTTGCTGGGGAATGCCACACGCAAGAATGTGGAACAGATGGCGCTGGAGCAGAAAGAGAAAGTGCGCAGTCTGCAATACTTTGTGGGGCAGAGTCAGTGGGAAACAGAGCCGGTGCTTGCGATCCATCAAGGATTGATCGGGGAGACGTTGGGGGAAGAGGAGGGGGTGATGTTGATCGATGAATCGAGCACAGTCAAACAAGGCACGGAATCGGTGGGTGTGACCGCCCAATATTGTGGGTCAGTGGGCAAGACGGCGAATGGGCAAGTGGGCGTGTATGTGGGCTATGCCAGTCGCAAAGGCTATAGCCTGCTCGAAGGGCGATTGTTCCTGCCTGAAAAGTGGTTTGGGGAAGAGTGCGCCGAGCAACGGGAAGCGTGTGGCGTGCCGAAAGATGTGTATTTCAAAACGAAGCCGGAAATTGGGCTGGAATTGTTGAAAAATGCGATAAAGCGCACCCCTTTGGCCTTTTCCTGGGTGGCAGCCGATGCTTTGTACGCAGACAGCCCCGCCTTTCGGGACGGTGTGGCGGCGACCGGAAAGTGGTATTTCACCGCCATCAAGGAGAATACTCTGATCTGGTGCAGCCCACCCAAAGTGCATGTTCCCGCCTGGAGTGGTCATGGGCGTCATCCGACGCGTTTGCGTCTGAGCGATCCCAGGAAGCATCCCGTTTCGGTCAAGGACTTGGTGAAGAAGATTCAAAAGCAAGATTGGGTTCGAGCGGTGATCAAGGAAGGCAGTAAAGGCCCGATCGTCTGTGATTTTGCATTTCTGCGCGTGACCGAATCCCGCAGTGGCTTGCCAGCCGGTGAGCTCTGGTTGATCCTTCGCCGCAACCTGGAGGATCCGACTGAGATCAAATACTTTTTCAGCAATGCCCCGCTCAGCACGTCGCTGGCTGAGTTTGTCAGGATCAGTGGCATGCGCTGGCCGATTGAAACCATCTTCGAAGAAGCGAAAGGCGAAGTCGGCATGGATCACTATGAGATCCGCAGTTGGATCGGATGGCATCATCATATGCTTCTGGTTTCTCTCGCTCATCATTTCCTGGTTCGTTTGAGAATTCAGTTTCAAGACCAGGCGCCGGCCCTCACCATTTATCAAGTGCGCTTCCTGCTGTGTAGCGTTTTGCCATCCTTTGCTTTTGATATTCAAGCCGCTCTAGAGAGAGTACGCTATTACCAGAAGCGAAACTTCATCGCCTATCGTTCACATCGCAAGAAAAAAATGGCTCAATTGGAGCTTTTCACCCCTAACCTTGCGCTGTAATATTCAACTGCCGCCATCTTGATTGCCTTCGGATAAAAAAGCTGATTCGTACTGGAATTTGAGTTTTAGCCCTGGCCGTCTGCTGGAAGGGAAGCGGCTTGCTGTATCGGCAGCGTTGGATTTCCGTGCAGATGGAGATGCGGCAAAGGCAGGGTAAGCTGTCGCTGCTCGAGCCTCGTTTTAATCTGCTCGTTGAGTGCTGCCCGTACGGGTAGAGAATCAGTGGGACCGGTATACGCCCGGAGAACGTACTCGACCTGGCTGTCTCCCAGTTCCATCAACTGGACGAACGGGGTTGGTGTCTCCATGACCCGGGGATCGGACTTCGCGATCGCAACGAGCATATCCTTGACCTGCTGTAATCCATCTGCATAACTGAGACGGACCGTGAAGTCGATCCGTACTTTGTCCAGGGCAGACAGGTTCACCAGGGTAGAGCTCTGGATATTTCCGTTGGGAATGATGATCTGTTTGTTCTCCAGTGAGACCAGGACCGTTGTAAAGAGCAGGATTTCCTTCACCTGTCCGATCACTCCATTGCTCTGAATAATATCTCCGATCTTGAAAGGCTGGAAGACGATAAAGTTTACCGTGGCAGCCAGGTCACGCAGTGATTCGCGCAAAGCAACGGCAGCAACAACGACGATAATTCCCAGGGTGCCAAGAAGTATGTTGGCCGGAATCCCCAGTGTGATGAGAGCCAGGAAGACGGCAAACACCAGGATGCCGTAATAAGTGCCGCGTACCAGGATTTCCGCCAAGGAAGGCGTGGCGCGGGTCCGTTTCATGACGGAGCGCAGGGCGCGTTGGGCCAATCCCGCCAGCCAGCGTCCCACCAGGAGAATGAGGGCGGCTCCCCCAACCCGTACCAGAACAATTACCCAAAAGGGCTGCGTATCCAGACTGAAATTCAGAGTCATGCCGGCTGTCTTTCCTCTCTGCAAGGGAAATTAATGTTGGTTGGAGTTTTCAACAGGCGATGTGTTTCTCCTGCTGGTTATTGATCCGGAGAATATAGAAGAAATACGATAGGAAGGAGAGGAATACTGCTAAATTTGGCCCCAAGGTCGTCTATCAATACCATAAAATCGTGGCCGGAATGCGATATTGTAGCATGAGGATGTGGACATTCATCATATACTCGCGTTGAATTGTCCGGCAAATCCTAATGAGTGTCAGGATCATCTGCTTCAACGTGCGTTGAATCTGTCCGATTCTGTTGCATTTTCAGGTTGTGCAGGAATTTTCGTGTCATAATCACAATTGACGGAGACTATTCACGTTGCCTGAACCAGGCAAGGCAGCTCTGTTTGAATTCCAGGTATATAAAAGAATAACCTTAAGGAGGTTACCATGTCTGATCGAAATGGAATCGGAATGTTATTTGTGGGCTTCCTGTTGGGGGCCCTGAGCGGTGCTGTCGCCGCCCTGTTGTTAGCTCCTCAATCCGGCGCAGAGACCAGAGTCCTGATCAAGGATAAATCGATCGAGCTGCGTGACAAGGCACAGCAGACCGCTGAGCAGGCGCGAGCCAAAACAACTGAAGTTGTCAGCCAGCTCAAGGATCAAGGCCAGAGCGCGATGCAGGCTGTCCGCGGCAACGGAGCCAAGCAGGCAGATGCCGAAACGGCTGCCTAGGTCGGAACCACAAAGAAAGGGTTTGGCGCAAGCCAAACCCTTTTTATTTGGGGAAAATGATCGTTCCAAAGCGGATTTTTTCAACAAATTTATCCTCGCTCGTGGGTCATCGCGTCCATGGCCACGGCGACTGCCAGGATGAGGATGTCATTCTGGCCATCGGCAATCTCCACGCCGTAGGTGTCAGTGAGGCGGAACCACTTTTTCGAGACTTCGGCGATCTTCTGCCTGCCCTGTCTGATGGCATATTCATGATCCAGGATATTGCCCTGGACATCCAGGTCGGGACCATTCCTGACCTTTACGCCCCAGCGATCGCGCAGCGGGGAGATCAACGCTTTTCTGACCACGGCCATTTCTTTTCCATCCGCGTCCTCGATTTCCATCGTATCCTTGATGGTCAGGAGTCTCTCCTTGATCCTGCAGAGAGTATTGCCTGCCATATCCAGGAATATGTATGTTTTGCTGATCCGCAGCACTTTGCCGTCCACCCTGTAGACCCTCTGGCCGCTTTCATCCTCGATCCAAAAATCATCTCCGATCGAAATCAGGTCCTCACGTAATTGATATCGGTTTGCCATATTCTTTCCTTTCCTTATTAACATTTTATACGATTCTCCACCCGCCTGGATACGACCCTGGCTCCAAAATCTGTCTCTCCTGACCTGCTCACTGGCTTCAGATTCAACAAACGTTGAGCTGAATCATTTCTGTTGAACTTTCCATTTCTCTGGAACGGAGGGGGGATCTTTCAGCGTTTCAAATCTCGGAACGCCCGGCCCTGCAAATCTGCTGATGGGACCCCCTCAACAAACGACAAGAGGCTGTTTCCGGGAATTTCAACAAATTGCTCTGGGCCTGTAAATTTTGTCTATCTATAATCTTCCTGGCCTTCCACCTTCGTGAGGTGGCTTTCAAGCAGGATGGCTTTGAATTCATCATTGCCAATCATCCGGTCCCTCTCGGTAAGCGCCTGGGTGGGATTCATCAACAAGGAGAGAAACTATGAAAGCAAGACCCGTATTGTTTGTGTTTCTGCTGGTCGCGATGCTGGTGGCCGCCTGTCGAAATGACAACACCCCCACGCCGGCAGCCCCGGTCGTCCCACCGACGGCGACAACCGACCAGGTCTGGAACAAGGTAGCCTCCTCGGGCAGGATTATTTTCGGCTCCTCCATCGATTATGCTCCATTTGAATCCTACGACCCGTATTACCAGCCCACGGGTTTCGATATCGCCCTGGCCCGCGAGATTGGCACCAGGCTTGGGCTGCAGGTCCAATTCCAGGACATGGCGTTTGAAAGTCTCCTGTCTGCCGTCCAGGTCGGCCAGGTCGATGCGGGAATTGCAGCCATTTCGGTGACGCCCGACCGGCAGCAGACCACCGATTTTTCCAACATATACTTTAACGATAAGACGTCTGCCTTATCGAGGCAGGGTTCCGGGATCAAGATCACTTCCCCCAACCAGATCGCCTCCTACCGCGTCGGCGTGCAGCGGGGCACCACGTATGAGCAGTGGATCAAAACGACGCTGATCGATCCGGGGCTGATGCCGCCGACGAACCTGTTCACCTACCAGCAGCCCGATCACGTTGTCAATGACTTGAAAAATGGATACGTGGATGTGGTCGTGATGGGTGCCTTGCCTGCTGCCGATTATGTGAAATCCGGCGGGGTCGAGATCAGTGGAGAGTCCCTCAACGTGCAGCTCTATGCCATTGCGTTTGCAAAGGGGAATCCATCCCTGCAGTCCAGATTGAATGAAGCCCTGAACACGATCCAGACTGACGGAACGCTGGCCAGGCTTGCCAGCCAGTACCTGGGGATCAATAGCGGCACACAGCCATTACCCACTCCACCTCCATCCAGCAGTACACCGGCCCCGCCCCCGATCCCGTGTGACTCCATGACCTTTGTCTCCGATCTGACGGTACCGGATGGCACCCAGATGAACCCGGGCCAGAGCTTCACCAAGACCTGGAGGATCAAGAATACCGGTAGCTGCACATGGAACAGCTCCTACAGATTTGTCTTTGTCCAGGGAAATTCCATGGGCGGACAGCCTCAGTCGATCCAGGGCACGGTCGCGCCCAACCAGACGTACGATATGAGTGTCCCGATGACTGCGCCGACCAACCCTGGTACCTATGCCGGATGGTGGCAGATGGCGAACGCCCAGAATACTCCTTTTGGGACGCGGGTCTGGGTGGAAATCGTCGTTCCGGCCCCGCCGCCGCAGCAGCCCCAGCCGACGCCGGCCGCGCCGTCGATTGAATACTTCACCGGTCCTCAATCTGCGGTCCAGGTGGGGGAGGTCATCCCATTGAAATGGGCATTCTCCACACAGGATGTGGTCTCGGCAAAACTGAACCGCATCAACCCGGACGGCACAGTCACAGCCTTGTATGGCGGAGCCGATGTATCCACACCCGGGACCTATGATGATCTAGCAGTCGCGCCGGGAACCTACACCTATACCCTGGCTGTGAGTACGGAATTTGGCGGAACCCAGACGGCCACAGTTGTAGTGGGCATTGTACAGTAGACCTGGGCGAGGCTCCTCGTAAAGGAGGCTGATACACATCTTCAGCTGCGCGGCTCGTCCGTGCAGCTGAAGATGTATGCCATCTGGAATGAGAGTCGTGCCTGCTGCTGTGGAGGAGACGACTCCTGCCAGCGATTGGCGGTCCAAGCGATGGGGTTCAACAATTGTTGATGGTTATTGCTATTAAAAAGATATAGTCCCTGGGAACTTTCACGGGTATACTGCCGTTTAATCCAAGGACAGGCCTTATTGAAGAAGGAGAAGAACTATGACTCGCAAATGGCTACAGCTTTTCTTGATCATCGCCGTACTGGCAGTGAACCTGGGATTTACGGTCGGGGCAGCCAGTGCCCAGACGACCTATGCGACCTACGTTGTCCAGCCGGGGGATACCCTGGGCAAGATCGCCGCCAAATACTGCACCACCTGGACGGTGATCTATAACCTCAACCGTAATGTGATCTACAACCCCAACGTGATCTACGCGGGAACCGTGTTGACCGTGCCCCTGAATTGTTCCGGCAGTGACGGTGGTGGGCCGGTTCCTGGCACGTGTGTGGATAACGGGGCCAGGACGCATGCCATGGGCACATATTACGCACCGTATTACACGGTCTATTGGGGCGACACCCTGTATTCCATCGGGAAACGCTTCGGGATTCCGTGGCAGTCGATCTCCTCAGCCAATGGACTCTACTACCCCACGATCTATGCCGGGCAGAGCCTCCTGATCCCGTGCGGAGGCAGCGGCACCACTCCGCCTCCAACCCAGCCGCCGAGCGGACCCACCCGGGTGCAATTCCCGCAGGGTGCCACTTCCGCCACCCTGGTGGGGACGATCAACCAGGGCGCACCTGCCAGCTTCATCCTCTGGGCGAGCGCCGGTCAAACGATGACCGTACAGACCGTGTCGCGTGGAGAAGCCCTGGTGATTACCATCAGTGGCACCGGCGGCGATCTACCGCTGACCGGTACGAACAGCCAGGTCTCCAATACGGTATCGGCGACGTTGCCAGCCACAGGAGACTATACTGTCACAGTTCGACCGACAACTGCACCGGAGAGTCCGACCCTGAAGTTTGATATTACCTTCATCATCAAGTAACAACTTCGGGAATTCAAAGGATGCAAACAGGCACCGCCTCCAGACTAGGCGGTGCTTTTTTGTATTCCCAGGATCTTGGGTATCTGGGTCGGGCACAAGCGAATGATCTGGCTCAGAGAGAATTAACTTCGGCTGCTCTCCTTTCTTCAGCCGGTTTTGCCAGCCAGAGAACAAACGCACCCAGGGCATAACCTGTCACTGCCAGCGCATACAGCCATCGCGCTCCGACAGCGTCGAAGATCGACCCGGAAATGGGGGCGGCAATCATATTCACAAGGCCGGCGAGGGTAACTGTATAGAGGGCAAGGACAGTGCCGGTTTCGGTTGATTTTGTCCGGCTGCTGATCAGGCCCACGTAGGAGATGGTGTAAAAGCTGAAGGAGATCCCGCCGATAAAGCGGACGATCATAATCGTAACAATATACGGGAATAGAAGCACGGCTGCCCGCTGTACGCTGATCATCACCAGCGCGATCAGCATGACCCGGTGTGCCCCGGCGCGTCTCACGAACCGGTCGGCATAGATCATGAACGGGATTTCCATAATGGCACTCAGGACCCCTGCCACGGCAATGAGCTGTTTGGACGCGCCCAGCTCGCTGAGAAAAACATTTTCGAACTGCAGGACGCCGTTGTTGAGGAACCCGACCAGGATGACCGTCACCGCAAAGCCCAGAAGGGTCCGGTCATGCAGGACGTGCCGCACTGCGGACCGCACGCTGGGTTTTGAAATGTTGATGCCGGTCCTGGCCACAAAATAGTCTGACCGGATGAACAGGATCAGCCCGGCACTCAGGGTCCACATGAGAGCCACACCGCTAAAGCCGGCCAGGTATCCGAACCGCTCGATCAGCCAGCCCGATGAAAGGACGGTAAGGATCCAGCCCACGGAGGCCCACAGCCGCACGCTCCCATAGCCGGTCCCATGGTCCTCCGCCACTCGCACAGCCATTGCGTCTGAAGTGGGCATGATGGCTGAAGTGATGATGGTATGAAAAAAGATGATGATGAGAATGGCGGCGAAGAACGTTTGGTGCCCGAGCAGAAAATATCCGAGCGCGCCCAGCACCAGGCAAAGCTGCAGGATCATCCGGGCCTGCGGCAGCTTCTTGATCTCCGTCACCACGACAGGTGAGACCACCAGCCCGACAACCGCACTGAGAGAGGCAATCGTCCCGATCTGCGTGCCGCTCAGACCGATGCTCACATAGAACAGGTTGACAAAGGGCAGGATGAATCCCCATCCGCCAATGAACGCAAAGTAATAGGCGCGTGCAAATAATAAATCCCTGGGAGGCAGCTTGATCGGCATGGTGTCAATTGCGGGCGGAAAGTATAACATCCGTTGTACGGAGAATTTCATGGATTGAACATGATGAATATCCTCTATAATTCAGCCCGGAGAAAATCTATGAGAGAACTTGCGCCGCGCCACGTTAAGATCAATGATCCATTCTGGACACCACGCCTGGCTGTCAATGCAAAAAAGGCCATCTTCCACCAATGGAAACAGCTTGAAGCGACCGGCTGCATCGATAACTTTCGCATCGCTGCCGGGGAAAAGGAGGGATTCCGAGAAGGCTGGTTCTTTGCCGATTCAGATGCCTATAAATGGCTGGACGCTGCTGCCCGGATCCATGCGGTGCAGCCGGACGCGGAGCTGGCCTCCCTTATGGAGGAGCTGATCGCCCTCCTGACCCGCGCCCAAATGCCAGACGGTTATCTTTTTACCTATAACCAGATCCACTTCCCCGGCCAGCGCTGGGTCAACCTGCAGGTGGAGCATGAGCTGTATTGCCTCGGTCATCTCATCGAAGCCGGCGTCTCCCATTATGAAGCGACCGGCCGGCATGACCTGCTCGGCATCTGCATCCAGGCCGCCGACCTCCTTGTAAAAGATTTCCTAGATGCCTCCGAAGACAAGACCTGTGGACATGAAGAGATCGAGCTGGCATTGCTCCGCTTATACCGGGTCACGGGAAAAGAATCTTATTTGGAGCTGGCGCATCGCTTTTTGGAGCGCCGCGGCCGGATTCCCAACTATCCAATACATATGCTCCGTCAGTTCAGCAGTTTCAATAAACGCAAGGCAGAGGTGGAGGAACGACGAAAGACATACATTACCAGACACCCTGAATATGCGTCGTTCCAATTGCCCGGAGACAACTACGCCCCTAAACCACACTTTAGCCGGGCGCGCTGGTACTTGAATGCATTGCGAGGATACTATGCCCAGCAGCATCTCCCCGTCCGGCAGCAGACCGTTCCAGTGGGGCATAGCGTTCGCTGGGGCTACCTCGAGACTGCGATCGCCATGCTCCTGCGCACCAGGCCGGACGATGCGCTTTTAGCTGCACTTGAACAGGCCTGGGAGCGGATGGTCAAGTCACGCATGTACATCACCGGCGGCCTCGGCGCAGTGCCGGGACTCGAAGGCTTTGGCAGGGATTACGAGCTCGATCCGCAGTATGCCTATGCCGAAACCTGCGCCTCGATCGCCAGCCTGCTCTGGAGCTGGGAGATGTCGCTCCTCACTGCCGAGCCTTGCTACGGCGATCTGTTCGAGTGGCAGCTCTACAATGCGACCAACGTCGGTATGGGGGAGAGTGGCGAAACCTATCTTTATAATAATCCTCTCGAAGTTCACCATGGCGTAACGCGCCAGGGATGGTACATTGTCCCCTGCTGTCCCTCGAATCTTTCGCGGACCTTTGCCGACCTGGGGAAATATATTTATTCGTACGAGACAAACGACTTATGGATTCACCAATATATCAACAATGAAACATGTGTTGATATGGGCGTGCCTGTGAATATTCGGATCGAGTCGGGTCTGCCATGGAATGGAAAAGTACGGATTGATATCCGGCCTGAAAAGGAGAAGGAGCTGACGATCCACCTGCGCATTCCCTCCTGGGATCATGCAGTTCCATCCGGCGATCGGGCAACTGCTTCAGGCTACGACCCGCGCGATGCCCGATATGAAATGATCTGCCGAACCTGGTCCCCGGGGAGTGAACCTCTCGAATACAACTTCGATTCATCGATCCAACTTCGCCGCGCCCATCCCAAGGTGAAGGGACATGCTGGCAGGGTCGCCGTAACGCGCGGTCCGCTGGTTTACTGTCTGGAAAGTGTGGATAATCCTGGAATTGACATTTTTACTGCCCGGCTTGATCCCGCGTCCCTGTACGATGAGTTCATTCCCGATCTACTGGGTGGTTGTGTGATTATTCATGCGCAAACAGTCACAGGCCAGCCGTTGAAATTCTTACCGTATTTCCTCTGGGCCAACCGCGGCGAAGCGCAGATGACTGTCTGGGTAAACAGCAAGTAGGTGTCGCTCTGTCCTGATGAATCGACTCTACGCTTGCAGTGCCTGATCCAGATCCCATAAAATATCCTCAATATCCTCCAGCCCGATCGACAGGCGGATGAAATCGGGGCTGACTCCAGCGGCCCGTTGCTCCCCCTCTGAAAGCTGGGAATGAGTCGTGCTGGCAGGATGGATCGCCATGGATTTCACATCCCCGAGGTTGGCGACATGGCTGAAGATCTGCAGATGATCGATAAAGCGTGCACCTGCCGCCCTGCCGCCCTTCACCCCGAACCCCATCATCGCACCGGCGCCCTTGGGAAGATATTTCTTTGCCCTCTCATGATCGGGGTGATCTGGTAAACCGGAATACGTGACCCATTCCACCTTTGCATGGCCTGCGAGAAATTCTGCAACGCGCTGGGCGTTCTTGCAGTGCTGGTCCATACGGAGGG